>NZ_JAHKSN010000003.1:0-275000 GCF_018863415.1 Deinococcus aestuarii
GCAGCAGGAAATGATACGTCTCGTCATCGACATCACTCGGGTACCCTTGTCGCACCATCCCCCATTCTGCTCACCACAGACCCTCTCCCCTCAACTTGGAACGCCTTTTACACAGCCTCTAGGCGGGCAGTTGGGCGAGGCGCGCGTGGGGCTGTCGGCGGAACTCGACCGCCTGTGGGAGCAGTTCGGCAGGCCCATCATCATGACCGAGTTCGGCGCGGACACGATGGCGGGGATGCACGGCCAGCCGCCCGTCATGTGGACCGAGGAGTACCAGGCCGACTACATCCGCTTCCACCTGGAGGAGGCCGAGAAGCGCGACTACGTGGCCGGAATGCAGGTCTGGAACTTCGCCGACTTCGCCGCCGTGCAGAGCATCATGCGGGTGGGCGGGCTTAATATGAAGGGCGTGTTCACCCGTCAGCGCACGCCGAAGATGGCCGCCCACGTCCTGCGCGAGTTCTGGGTGGACCGCGCCCAGAAGGGGGAGCCGTCCCCCCGTCAGGCCGTGTCCGACACTCAGCGGACCGACAAGGAGTTGTCGCGGTGACCCTGCTGGCCCGAGCCGTCGCCCCTCCAGGCGAACTCCTTGACGAGGGGACGATCACCCGCATCCTGGAACCGCTGCGGGGCCGCTTCACGGGCCAGAAGGTGCTCGTCCTGATTCCCGACCACACCCGCACCCTGCCGCTGCCACAACTGTTCCGCCTGCTCGCGGACGTGCTCTCGGACGCCTCGCAGCTCGACTTCATGGTCGCGCTGGGCACCCATCCGCCGATGACCGACGAGCACATCCGCCAGATTCTCGGTCTGACCGAGGAGGAGCGGCAGCGCAAGTACGGCCACATCCGCCTGTTGAATCACGAGTGGGCCGACCCCGAGACGCTCGTCAGCATCGGCACCGTGACGCAGGAGAAGGTGAGGGAGATCGCGGGTGACCGCTGGCACCCCACCCTCGGCGGCGACGTGGACATCCTGATCAACCGGGCGGCGGTGGAGGCCGATCAAATCGTGATCTTGGGGCCGACCTTCCCGCATGAGGTGGTGGGCTTCTCGGGCGGGGCGAAGTATCTCTTCCCAGGGATCAGCGGTGCGGACATGATCAACGTCACTCACTGGCTCGGCGCCCTGGCGGGGGTGCGCGGCACCATCGGCATCAAGGACACGCCCGTGCGCGCCCTGATCCACGAGGCGGCCACCCACCTGAGAACGCCCCTCACCCTGATCGCCCTGGTGGTGCAGGGCCAGGGGCTGGGGGGCATGTTCGTCGGCGACCACCTGGAGGCTTGGTCGGCGGCGGCGGACCTGTCGAGCGAGCGGCACATCGTCTGGGTGGAGAAGCCCTACCGCTTCATCCTGTCCGCCGCGCCCCCCATGTACGACGAACTGTGGACGGCGGGCAAGGCGATGTACAAGCTCGACCCCGCCCTGGCCGACGGCGGCGAGCTGGTGATCTACGCGCCGCACCTGGAAGAGGTGAGCGTTGTCCACGGGCGCTACATCTCCGAGATCGGCTACCACACGGTGCCGTACTTCCTGAACCAGTGGGAGAGGTTCGACCACGTGCCGCTCGGCGTGATTGCCCATAGCACCCACGTGCGCGGCGACGGCGAGTGGGTGGACGGCCACGAGGTGCCGCGCGTGAAAGTGACCCTCGCCAGCCGCGTCAGCCCCGAGGACTGCGCCCGGCTGAATCTGGGTTACCTCGACCCCGATTCCATCAACCTCGACGACTACGCAAACCGCGAGGACGAGGGCGTGCTGCTCGTCCGCAAGGCCGGGGAGACGCTGTACAGGTACAGGGGGGAGCAATGACCACGGCGACCGCCAAAGTCACGCTGACCTTCGCCGAGATCAGCGAGCGCCTGCACGCCGCCGACCTGCCCGAGGTGGACGTGGTGGTGGGCATCGCCCGGGGCGGCCTGGTGCCCGCCAGCCTCGTCGCCCACCAACTGCGCGTCCCGCTGACCGTGATGCGGGTGAACTACCGCGATGACGACAACAAGCCGCGCGGCGACGAGCCACGGCTGCTTCTCCCCCCCGACCTCGACCTCAGCGGCAAACGGGTCCTGCTGGTGGACGACGTGAGCGTGAGCGGGGCGACCCTGCGCTTCGCTGCCGGATTGCTGGGTGACACCGCGCACGTCACCACCCTCACCCTCAAAGGCGAGGCGGATATTGTCCTCTTCCCAGAGGTGCGGGCGTGCGTGAACTGGCCCTGGAGCCTGCCGTGAAGACGAACGCCGTCATCGTCATGGGCGTGTCGGGCAGCGGCAAGACCACCATCGGGGCGGCGCTGGCCGGACGGCTGGGGTGGGCTTTCGCCGACGCCGACGACTACCACCCCGCCGCGAACCGCGAGAAGATGGCGAGCGGTGTCCCCCTGACCGACGAGGACCGCGCGCCCTGGCTGGCGGCCCTGCACGAACTCATCGCCGATCACGTGAGCCGGGGCAGGACGCTGGTCCTCGCCTGCTCGGCCCTCAAGGAGCGGTATCGCCGCACCCTGATCGGCGACCTGGAAGGTGTGCGGATCGTCTTTGCCCAGGGCAGCCGGGAACTCATCGCCGAGCGGATGAGCGCGCGGCACCACTTCATGCCCGTGGCGCTGCTCGACAGCCAGCTCGCCGCGCTGGAACCGCCACGGGACGCCCTGAACGTGGACATCCGCCTGCCGCTGGAGGAAAACGTCCGGCGTCTCGCCGCCGAGCTGACCGACCCGGCCTGACCCTCAGCACCCATCCCCGTTCGCGGCGGTTCGGGGCCTGCGCCTTTCCGAACCGCGAAAGGAGACTGCCATGACCCACCCCACCCCGGAGGTCGTCCCCGCCGCCCAGAACCCCGCCCAGGCCGACATCGGCGTGATCGGGCTGGCGGTGATGGGCGAGAACCTGATCCTGAACATGGCGAGCAAGGGCTTCACGGTCGCCGCCTTCAACCGCACCGTCAGCCGCGTTACCGACTTCACCTCGGGGCGCGCGAAGGGGCAGACCATCGTGGGCGCGGCCACCCTGGAAGAGTTCGTGGCGGCCCTCAAGTCCCCGCGCAAGGTCATGCTGATGGTCAAGGCCGGGCAGGCGGTGGACGACTTCATCGCGCTGGTCAAACCCCACCTGGAACCCGGCGACATCATCATCGACGGCGGAAACAGCCACCCCGCCGACTCCACCCGGCGCACGAAGGAACTCGCGCAAGATGGCCTGCTCTTCGTCGGCACGGGCGTCTCGGGCGGCGAGGAGGGGGCGCTGACCGGCCCGAGCATCATGCCCGGCGGCAACCCGCAGGCGTGGGAGGCGGTCAAGCCGATCTTCCAGGGCATTGCGGCCCGCGCCTCCGACGGCACGCCCTGTTGCGAGTGGGTGGGCTCGGAGGGCGCCGGGCACTTCGTGAAGATGGTCCACAACGGCATCGAGTACGCCGACATGCAGATGATCGCGGAGGCGTACCACCTGCTCCGCGAGGTCGGCGGCCTGACCCCGCCCGAACTGGCTTCAGTCTTCGCCGAGTGGAACAGGGGCGAGCTGAACTCCTACCTCATCGAGATCACCGCCGACATTCTCTCCAAAACGGACGAGGTGACGGGGCAACCCCTGGTGGACGTGATTCTGGACGCCGCCGGGCAGAAGGGCACCGGCAAGTGGACCAGCGTGGCGGCGCTGGATGCGGGCAGTCCCGCCGCGACCATCGCCGAGGCCGTCTTCGCCCGCGCGCTGAGTGCCCTCAAGGACGAGCGGGTGACGGCGAGCCACTTTCTGCCCGGCCCGGACGCGCCCTCACCCGTCGCCGACCGGGACGCCTTCGTCGAGCAGGTGCGGCAAGCGCTGTACGCGAGCAAGATCGCCGCCTACGCCCAAGGTTTCCAACTGCTGAAGCTCAGCGCGCAGGACGCGGGGTGGCACCTCGACTTCGCCTCCATCGCGCGGATGTGGCGGGCGGGGTGCATCATCCGGGCGGCCTTCCTCGACCGGGTGGCGGAGGCGTTCGGGGAGCAGCACGACCTCCCCAACCTGCTGCTGGCGCCATACTTCCGGGAGGCCATCGCGGGAACGCAGGGGGCGTGGCGGCAGGTGGTGAGCACGGCGGTCCTCAGCGGGATTCCCACGCCCGCCTTCTCCAGCGCCCTTGCGTACTACGACGGCTCGCGGACGGCCCGCCTGCCCGCGAACCTGCTTCAGGCCCAGCGCGATTATTTCGGCGCCCACACCTATGAGCGGGTGGACCGCCCGCGCGGCGAGTTCCACCACACCAACTGGACCGGGCGCGGCGGCACGACGGCGAGCAGCACCTACAACGCCTGATCAGGCCGTGCGCCACAGGTGGAGGCGCTCGCGGGGTGTGACCGGCTGACCGTCAGCTCCGCCCTGCTCGGGGAACTCGACCGGGACGAGGGCGGGCTGGAACGTCGGCTCGCTCCCCCGGCCCAGGCGGCGGAGGCCGAACCCCGCCGGACAGAAGCGGCCTTCCGCTGGGCGCTCGTGGAAGACCAGATGGCCGGGGAGAAGCTCACGGAGGGCCTCCGGCTCTTCCACCAAGACGACCTCCGGTTGAGGGAAAGCGTTCAGGCGAAGCTCGCCCGGTTGTCTGTGCCGCAGGCCGTCCCCACACCCTGAACGCGGGACGCACCCTCTCACGCCCACACAACCATGCCGTCTCGCGCCCCGGCTACACTCCCCCGGGATTCAGGTCCACACCCTTCTTCAGGAGCAGCGATGAAAACGAAGACCACCCTGACCGTGATCGCCGTCCTCGCCCTGGGCAGTGCCAGCGCCCAGACCACCATCAAGGTCGCCAGCCTCGCGCCGCTGTCCGGGGGGCAGGGCGCCATCGGAACCCAGGCCCGCAACGGCATCGACCTGGCGGTGCGCGAGTACCAGCCGCAGTTCAAGCGGCTGGGCCTGACCCTCCAGTTCGTGCCCTTCGACGATCAGGCCGACCCCGCCACCGGGACCGCTGCCGCCCGCAAGATCGCCGCCGACCGTCAGGTGCTCGCCGTGGTGGGGGCCCTGAACAGCGGCGTCACCATTCCGGTGAGTGCCGCCCTGGCCCCCAGCCGGGTGGCGCTGGTCAGCTCGGCGAGCACTGCCAACCAGGTCACCGACCGCGGCCTGAGCAACATGAACCGCATCGTGGCGCGTGACGACGCGCAGGGCCCGGCGGGGGCGAATTTCATCACCTCCAACCTGAAGGCCAAGAAGGTCTATGTCCTGAACGACAAGACCGCGTACGGCGAGGGACTGGCGAACGAGGTGGAAAAGGCCCTCAAGGCGAAGGGCGTGGGGGTGGTCGCCAACGAGGGCACCGAGGAGAAAAACGACTTCTCCGGGATCATCGCCAAGATCAAGCTCCAGCGCCCCGACGCGATCTACTTCGGCGGTATCTACAACCAGGTGGGCGTCTTTCTCCGGCAACTGCGCGACGCGGGCGTCACCGCCCCGGTGGTCGGCGGGGACGGCCTGGACAGCCTGGAACTGCTCAAAATCGCGGGGCCGGGGGCCGAGAGCGTGTACTTCACGACCGGCGCGGCCCCGGTGGAGGCGCTGCCCGCCGCGAAGACCTTTGCCGCCACCTATCGGAAGGCGTTCGGCCAGCCCGCCCAGGGCTTCGCGGTGTACGGGTACGACGCGGCGAAGGTGGTGCTTCAGGGCATCCTGAACGCGGCGAAGGCCAACGGGAACAAAGCGCCTACCCGCGCGCAGGTGGAAAGCGCCATCCGCAAGGGCAACTTCACCGGGCTGCTGTCGGGTCAGGCCAGCTTCAACAGCGTCGGGGACCGCAAGGCGGCCACCCTGTACGTGATGCGGGTCGGGGGCGGGCAGGTCAAGCTCAGCACCACCCTGCCCGTCAAGCCCGGCAGGTCCTGAGGGAAGCGGTCGGCGGGGGGCGGAGGGGAGTTCCTTCCGCCCCCCGGCCTTGTTCGTTGTCTGGCCGCCCGTGCCCGCCATCACCGCCACGCCTTCGCCGACAGCGGAGGGTCCTGCGCCCGGGTGAACCGGAGTCACGTCCACGAGCGGCTCTCTTCGGAGGTCGTGGGCAGGCTCGCGGAGGCGGTCAGTCCGCTCAGGGCCGGGAACGGCGTGGACCTGGGGCCGCTCGTCGACGAGAAGATTTTCCGGACCAGCGAGGAACACGTCGCGGACACACCGGAAAAGGGCGGGTGGGGGCGGCGGGAGGACGGCGCCTGACGGGCGCTCACGACGGCGGGTCCTCCTTCCCGACCGTGCGGGCCGATCCCACGCCCGACCTGCGGACCATGACCGGGGAGACCCTCGGCCCGGTGGTGGGCGTGATGCCCTTTGCGGACCTGGAGGACGCCATCCGCCTGGCGAACGACAGCATCTCCGGTCTGGCCGCCTTCGCCTTCACCCGCGACCTCGCCCGGGGGCTGCGGCTGGCCGGGGCGTTCGGGGCGGGAAGCGTGTGGATCAACGACGTTCACCGCAGGGGGCAGGCGGGGACACCGCGAAGATCGAGGAGGTCCAGAAGATTCGCCGCGAACCGATCTCGCTGGAGGCGCCGGTCGGGAAGGAGACTCTTGGTCCGGCGACTTCATCGCGGACGATCACTTCTCCTCGCCTGCCGGGAACGCGAGTCGGGCCCCGCCCGGTGACCTCCTGGACCGGGCGCCGGGAGCGGGAGGCGCAGGTCCTCCGGCTGCGCCACGGCCTCTTGGACGGCCGCCAGCACACGCCGGAGGAGGTCGGGCAGGTGCTCCCCGTCACCCGTGAGCGGGTGCGGCAGATCGAGCACAAGGCCCTGCACAAGCTCAAGGGTCAGCAAGGGCGCACCCGCAGGCTGCGCGACGTTCCCGAAGAGTGTGGGGAAGGCTGGCGTGGGGAGAGAGCGGGTGCGCCCTCCTTTCACCACGCGGGCGTCCCGGTGGGGTGCCCCGAACACAGGCGGTGAGCGACCGAACTTCGAGGGGGGTCCGGGCTGGAGGCACGAGCCGACCTCCCGACCTTTTCTCTGCTACTCTTGCCCGACCTGGTGCTGGGGAAGTCCGGTGAGAGTCCGGCGCTGTCGCGCAGCGGTAAGCAGGCACAGAGACCTGTCAGCCCGAATGCCACCCAGGGACGCCCCGTGAAGACGGGGCACCTCTCGCCGTCAGAGGGCCACCCTGTGAGTTCGCGCGTATCCGGTCTTCCTGGCCGTCTATGCCCGCTCCGGCCCCGGCTGGAGCGGGCTTTCGCCGTGCGCCCCTCCAGACCCCCCTCCTGACGCCCCTGTCGCCCTGCATACCGGAGTCGCCGCTGTGTCACCTCCCCTTTTCCCCGTGGTCCCGGAAGGTCACTTCCTCCAGTTTCGCCCCCCGCCGAGAGGCACGGCGTGATCGTCTGCGTCGGTGCCGGTCCCGGCCACCTCGACTTCCTGACCCGGCGTGGCGCATCCCTCGTCGAGGGGGCCGACATAGTGGCGGGCTTCGACGCCGTGGTGGACGTGGTGCGGCCCCTGATTCCCGAGGGAGCCGGGGTCGTCACGATGGGCTACCGCGATCAGGTGGCGCGGCTCGCCGAGGTCGCCGCCCTCCATCACGCCGGGAAACGCTGCGTCGTCGTGTTCATGGGTGACATCCACTTCTCGGGCTTTCAGTACCTGGAGCGGGTGGAGACGGCCTGCGGGCACCCGGTCGAGACGGTGCCGGGCATCTCCAGCGCGCAGATGCTGGCGAGCCGGGGCCGCGTCTGCTTCGACGAGACGACCTTCCTCACCTTCCACCGCCGGGGCGACCTGACGCCCTTCAAGACCCACCTGCGCGACGTGCTGCGGGCCGGACGTAACGCCATCGTGATTCCGCGCCCGTGGGACTTCATGCCGAAGGACGTGGCCTCGTACTTGCTTGCGGGAGGAGTAAGCGCCGCACACCGGGTCGAGGTCTGGGAGAACCTGACGCGGACGGAGGCGACCTGGGCGGGCACGCTGGGCGAGCTGGAGGGGCGGGACTTCTCCGACATGAGCATCCTGTTGATCCGCGCGCTGACACCCCTGCCCACGGGTTTAGAGGGAGAACGATGAACGACTACGCGATCATCCTCGCCGCGCACGGCAGCCGCGACCCGGCGAGCGCAGCGCAGTTCGAGGAGCTGGTGCGGGAGGTCAAGGCGCTGGAGCCGAACCGCGTCATCACCCACGGCTTCCTCGAATTCAACACGCCCACCATCGACGAGGCGGCGCGGGAGGCGGTGGCGTCGGGAGCGCGCGAGATCGTCCTCGTGCCCGGCGTCCTCCTCGCCGCCACGCACGCGAAAAACGACCTGCCGAGCGAGCTGAACGCCCTGCGCCGCGAGTTCCCGCACGTCACCTTCCACTACGGGGCGGCGATGGACCTCCACCCCGCCCTCCTCGACGTATGCCGCGAGCGGCTGATCGAGGCGGAGGCGGGTGCGGCGGGTGAGGTCAGACGGGACGAGACGCTCCTCCTCCTCGTCGGGCGGGGCACCACCGACCCGGACGCGAACGGGGACGTTCACAAGCTGGCGCGCTTTCTGGAGGAGGGGCTGGGGTACGGGGCGAGCCTGGTCTGCTACAGCGGGACGGCCAGGCCCGACCTTCCCACCGGCCTCGCCCGCGCCGCCCGTCTCGGTTTCACGCGGGTGATCGTGCTGCCGTACCTCCTCTTCGATGGGGTGCTCGCCCGCCGGGTGCGCTCGGCGGTGGAGGCCGCCGCCCAACGCTGGCCGGGCACCGAGTTTCTGACCGCCTCCCACTTAGGGCCGCATCCCAAGGTCGCGCGGGTGTTTCTGGAGCGGGCGCGCGAGGGGGTGCAGGGCCACGGGCACATGAACTGCTCGCTGTGCAAGTACCGGGTGGGCGTCGTGGGCTACGAGGCGCAGGTCGGCGAGCCGCAGGTGGGGCACCACGGGGCGGTGCGGGGCCTGCTGGCAGGTGGAGAGGCGCCGGGGCCGAAGGTCATCCGGCCCTACGAGCCCCACCCCATCGAGGCGCAGTCCTTCGAGATCATCGAGGGGTTGCGGGACTGGTCGGCGGTGAACGCGGCGGACCGCTACGCGATGCAACGCCTCGTCCACACGGCGGGCGACCCCGGCATCGTGGAGGACCTGTCCTTCTCGCCGGGCGCGACCGAGGCGGGCGTCATGGCGATCCTGCGCGGCCTGACCGTCGTGACGGACGTGACGATGGTGCAGAGCGGCCTCAAGCGCCAGCTTCTCTCCGAACTCGGCGTGCGGGTCTGGTGCGGGGTCCACGACGCGGAGACACACCTGCTGAGCCGTGAGGCCGGGATCACCCGTTCGGCGGCGGGCATCCGTCGGGCCTACGAGAAGTTCGGCAACGACTGCATCGTCGCCATCGGGGACGCGCCCACCGCCATTTTCGAGACGGTGCGCCTGATCCGCGAGCGGCGCTGGCGGCCCGGGCTGGTGATCGGCCTGCCCGTGGGCTTCGTGGGCACGCGGGAGAGCAAGGCCGCGTTGCGTGCCTGCCTGAGCGTCCCCCGGGTCACGAACGTGGGCACGCGCGGCGGGAGTCCGTGGGCGAGCAGCGTCGTGAACGCGCTGATGATCGAGGCGCAAAACCGTCTGGCGGCCGTGTCCGCCGCCGGGGCAGGGACGTGAGCCTGCTCGTGACGCCACCCGCCCGCCTCGATCTGAACTTGCCCGCCTCCAACGGGATGCGGCGCGGCTTCACCACGGGGAGCGCGGCGACGACGGCCTTGAAGGCGGCCCTGCTCCTGCTCGTCCGTGCGGAGACGACGGGCGAGGTAGAGATCACGCTGCCGGACGGGGACCAGAGCCTCCTCCTGCCCGTGCAGAACGTCCGTCTGACCGATGTGGGGGCATACGCGGAAGTCGTCAAAGACGGTGGGGACGACCCGGACGCGACGCACAGGGCGACCCTGTGGGTAACCGTTACTCCCCTCCCCGACCCGCGCCTGCCGATGACCTTCCACGCCGGAGAGGGGGTTGGCACGGTAACGGCGCCCGGCATCCGCGTTCCCGTGGGCGAGCCCGCCATCAACCCCGTTCCGCGCGAGATGATGCGGCGGGCGGCGCACGAGGTCGCAGGCCACGAAGCCTTCGCGGTGACGGTGGGCTGCGTGAACGGCGAGGCCATCGCCCGCAAGACATTCAACCCCCGGCTGGGCATCGTGGGCGGCATCAGCATCCTGGGCACGACGGGGATCGTGGAGCCGATGAGCCTGGAAGCGTACATGGCCTCCGTGGAGGTCTACGTCCGCGTGGCCGTCCACGCCCGCCCGGAGGCGGTGGTCCTGACCCCCGGCAAGCTGGGCCGCGACTACGCCCGGGAGGCGCTGAACGTGCCTCCACAGGCCATCGTCCAGATGAGCAATTTTGTGGGGGCGGCGCTGAACGCCCTTCAAAACGCGCTGGAAGAGACCGGCCACCCACTCCCCCTCCTCCTCGTCGCCGGGCACCCCGGCAAACTCGCCAAGGTGCTCAACGGCGACTGGAATACGCACAGTCAGCACAGCGGCATGGCGATGAACGCGGTGGCGAGAGTCGCCGAGGGGCTGGGGGTGGATGCGCCGACCGTGCAAGCCCTTGCAGAGGCAAACACGGTGGACGCGTGCGTAGCTCTACTCGCCGAACACGAACGCGGCGCGGAGGTGTGGGAGGAGGTCGCGCGGCAGGTCGCACAGGCGCTCCATGAGCGCGCGTCGGGGGTGGGTCGAGTTCGAGTCGCCCTCTTCGCCCTCGACGGCACGGGGTTGGGGGAGGCGGAAGCGTGACCCAGCCCGGCACCTTCTACGGCCTCGGCGTTGGTCCCGGCTCCTACGGCCTCCTGCCTGTCGCCGCGCTCGAAGTCCTGCAAGGAGCTGACCTCATCTACGCCCCGCGCTCCCGGGTGTCGGAGGCGTCGGTGGCGCTGACCGCCCTGCGGGACCTCGACTTCCCCCGCGAACGGGTGCGGGAGGTCGAGTTCAACATGGACGGCGACGACGCGCGGCTGGGTGAGCATTACGCCATCCTCGCCCGTGAGATCGCCGCACACCAGCGGGCCGGGCACAGCGTCGCCTACCTGACCATTGGTGACGCGATGACGTACAGCACGTTGGGCTACCTCGTCGCCGCTCTGGGACGTGAGGCGCCCGAGTTGCCCCGGCACGTTCTTCCCGGCGTGACGAGTTACGCGACCGCCGCCGCCCTGACCGGCTTCAGCCTCGGGGAGGGGAAGGAACGGGTGCTCATCCTGCCCTGCCCGGACGACCTGGACGCGCTGCGGGCCGACATCCTCTCCCACGATGTGGTCGTCCTGATGAAGGTGGGGCGGCGCATGGCGGTCGTGTTGAGCCTGCTCGCCGACCTCGGCATCCTCGAACATTGCGCCCTGGCGCACCGCCTGGGGCTGGACGGGGAGGTCGTGCTGCCCTCGCTGAACCCCGCCCCCGACGCGGGCCGACTGGGCTACCTGAGCGTCGTCCTCATCCGCAGGTCATCTCCCCGGAGGTTTTCTTGAAGGTCTACTTCATCGGCGCGGGCCCTGGTGCCCCCGATCTGATCACCCTGCGCGGCGCACGGCTGCTGGCGTCGTGCCGCCTCATCCTCTACGCCGGGTCGCTCGTGCCCGAGGCGGTGCTGGAACATGCCCACCCTGACGCCGAGCGGGTGAACACGGCGGGGCTGAACCTGGACGAGCAGGTGGCGCTGTACCGCCGCGCATCAGAACAGGGGCTGGACGTGGCCCGTGTCCACAGCGGCGATCCTGCCATCTACGGGGCGACCGCCGAGCAGATGCGCGCCCTGCGGGAACTGGGCATCGACTACGAGGTCGTGCCGGGGGTGAGCAGCTTCACCGCCTGCGCCGCCGTGCTGGGGGCCGAACTGACCCGCCCGAACGTCACCCAGACCGTGATCCTCACCCGCGCCTCGGGTCGGGCGAGCCCCGTCCCCGAGCGGGAGAACCTGCGCGGGCTGGCCGAGCACGGGGCGAGCCTGTGCGTCTTCCTGGGCGGGAATCAACTGCCCGAGATCGTGGCCGACCTGCTGGACACCTACGGTCCCGACATGCCCGTCGCCCTGGTGCAGCGGGCGAGCCAGCCCCAGGAGCGGCGGCACGTGAGCACGCTGGGCCGTCTCCTCTCGGAGATTCGGGTCAGCGAGTGGACGTTGACCACCATGCTGATCGTCAGCCCGGCGCTGAGCGAGCCGGAGGCGTTGGAGACGACGAGCCGCCTGTACGACCCCTCCTACGCCCACCGCTTCCGCCGCGCCGTGAAGGAAGGGGGGGAGGCGTGACGGCTGCCCTATCTGACTTGGCTGTATGGCCCGTGCGTCGGGAATCCGAGGCGCTGGCCGAACGGCTCGCGGACGGGTTGGGAGCGGCATTGCACCGACCCTGGCAGAGCGCCGAGCGACAGCTCACCGCCTTCCGGTCAACCTTCCACACCACCCGCGCGTGGGTGCTGATCGGCGCCGTGGGCATCGCGGTCCGCTTCCTGTCCGGTTTGCCCGAGAGCAAGCACAGCGACCCGGCGGTCGTCGTGCTGGACGACGCGGCCCGCTTCGCCGTCGCCCTGCTGGGGGGGCACGAGGGGGGAGCGAACGCCCTCGCCTACCGTGTTGCCCGTCTGACCGGGGCTGTCCCTGTCGTCACCACCGCCACCGAGGCCACCCGCCCCCTCACATTGGGCATCGGCTGTCGGCGCGGCGTGAGCGCGGAACAGGTGGAAGCCGCCGTGACCCATGCTCTAGCGGGCCGCCCCCTCACCGACGTGCGGGAGGTCGCCACCGTGGACCTCAAGGCGGACGAGGCCGGACTGCTCGCCTTCTGTGACAGGTACGGGCTACCACTACGGGTCATCGCGCACGCAGACGTAGAAGCCCGCCCCTATGTCACCCAGCCGAGCGCGTGGGTTCAGCAGAGCGTGGGATTGCCCGGCGTGTGCGAGCCCTGCGCCCTGATCGCCAGCCCACGTGGTCGGCTCATCGTGCCGAAAACGGCCTTGAACGGCGTGACCGTCGCCGTGGTGGAAGACCGCCTGCCCCTGGAGGTGAGCGCGTGACCGGCCACCTCAGCCTCGTCTCCGTCGGGCCGGGCGACCTCTCGCTCGTGCCGGAACGGGCGCGGCAAGCGCTGGTGGAGGCGGACGTGATCGTCGCCTACGACCTCTACCTGCGCTGGGTCGCTCCCCTGATCACGAGCCAGGAAGTGCTGACGCCACCGCTGACTCAGGAAAAAGTGCGGGCGCAACTCGCTATCCAGAAGGCGGGGGAAGGCAAACGGGTGGCCCTCGTCAGTAGCGGGGACATCGGCGTCTACGCGATGGCGGGGCTGGTCTTCGAGGACCTGCCCGAGGAGCCGCTCTTCGGCGTGGAGGTCATCCCCGGCATCACGAGCGCGACCGCCTGCGCCAGCCTGCTCGGCTCACCGCTCACGCACGACTTCGCTACCCTCAGCCTCTCGGACCTGCTGTGCCCCTGGGAATGGATTGAGGAGCGGGCGAGGCACATCGCGCAGGCCGACCTCGCCTGCGTCCTATACAACGTGCAGAGCAAAGCCAGGCGGGAGGGCGTGTACCGCGTGCTGCGCCTGATGCTGGAACACAAGCGGCCCGACACGGTGTGCGGTGTCGTCCGCAACGCCTACCGCGAGGATCAGGAGGTGCGCGTCACCACCCTGGAAGCGCTGCTCTCGGACGAGTTCGACATGCTGACGACGGTCGTGATCGGCAACCGCTTCACGGCGCGCAAGGGACGCTGGATGTACACCCCGCGCGGCTACAACGACTGGCGGGGGGAGGAGGTCGCCCCCGTTTCCCAGCCCGAAGGCACCGTCTGGGTCTTCAGCGGCACCCGCGACGGCAACGCCCTGGCCCTGCGTCTCGCGGAAGAAGGCGAGCGGGTGACGTTGAGCGTGGCCTCCGAACTGGGGGCACAGGTCGCGCCGAAGCATCCGAATTTGCATGTGTACGACGGCCCGCCCGGCGTCGAGGCCCGGCGGCGGGCTTTGCGCGGGGCAAGGGCCATCGTGGACGCCACCCACCCCTATGCACAGGCGATCACCGCTCAACTGCGGGAACTGAGTGCCGACCTCGACCTTCCCTACCTCCGCCTGGAGCGGGCGAGCGGCCTGCCGGAAGACACGACCGGGCTGACCCTCGTGGACGACATCGAGGAGGCCGCCCGCGCCGCTTCCGGGTACGGGCGCGTCTTCCTGGCGACGGGCAGCAAGGACCTTGAAACCTTCCTGCACGCCGCTCCAGACGCCGACGTGTTCGTGCGCCTCACCCCGCAACCCGGCGTCCTCGAACGGGCGTTGAGCCTGGGCGTCCGGCCCGACCACATCTGCGCGATGATCGGCCCCTTCACCCGCGAGTTCAACGTAGCTCAGTGGCAGGCCTGGAACATCGGCGCCGTCGTGACCAAGGACAGCGGCGACGTGGGGGGGTTCACCGCCAAGCGCGATGCGGCCCAGGAACTCGGCCTGCCCCTCATCGTCGTTCGCCGCCCGGCTCCCGTTCCCGGCGCCTTCCACAGCCAGGACGAGTTGATCGCCGCCCTCCAGACCCTCAAGGAGCATGCATGACCACCTCTTTCAAAACGCCCGTTACCATCGTCAGCGGCTTTCTGGGCAGCGGCAAGACCACCCTGCTCGGCAACCTGCTGAACCAGACGCACGACCGCACCCTGGCCCTGA
This sequence comes from Deinococcus aestuarii, assembly GCF_018863415.1. Taxonomy (NCBI): domain Bacteria; kingdom Thermotogati; phylum Deinococcota; class Deinococci; order Deinococcales; family Deinococcaceae; genus Deinococcus; species Deinococcus aestuarii. Next base: position 14,614 of record NZ_JAHKSN010000003.1, read on the forward strand.
TCGTGAACGAATTCGGGGAGGTCAGCATCGACGGCCCTCTGCTGGAAGTCCGCGAGGACGGGGTGGAACTCCACGACGTTCACGGTGGCCTGCTCGCCTACGGTGGGGAGGGGGACGCCTTCCGCCGCACCCTGCGAGCCCTGCGGGAACGCCGCCACACCTTCGACCACGTGCTGATCGAGACGAGCGGACTCGCCGTGCCGACCGCCGTGATGGTCACGCTGGAGGAGGGCGAGTTCGCCGCCGACTTCGCCCTCGATGCCACCCTCGTCGTGGTGGACACGCCGCTTTTGCTCGCGGGGGCCTTCAGCCCAGACGCCGGGGACGAGGCCACCCGGGGCGCCGCCCGCGTTTTCGACGCACAACTGGAGTTCGCGGACGTGGCCGTGCTGAACAAAATCGACGAACTGAGCGACGCCGATCTCCTCCAGGCCGAGGCCGACGTGCGTTACCGGGCTCCCCGCGTGCGCTTCCTGGAACTCGCCTACGAGGCCAGGCTCGACACCCAGCTCACCCTCGGCCTGAACCTGCACGGCACGCGGCGGAGTGCGGCCCACCACGCGCCCGTGAGCGGCGCGCCCGGCGAGCTGATGGCCCCGCTCCACGACCACTCGGGCCTCGACGGGCACTCCCACGGCGACCTCGACGCGCACGTCCACAGCCTGAGCACCCACCAGCACTTCCACGAGCACGACCCCGGCTGGCAGTCCTTTCGCCTGACGAGCGACGACGTGCAGAGCGTCCCCGACCTCGTGCGGACGGTGCAGAACGTGGCCCGTGTGTTCCCCGTGCTGCGCGTGAAGGGCTTCGTGCAGGGCGAGGGCGGGGAGCGGTACGCGGTGCAGGCCGTCCGTTCAAGGGTGGAGACGCACCCGGCCCCCTCAAGACCGGATGCCCCGAATGAACTCGTCTTCATCGGCTACCACGTCAGCCGCAAGAAGGTGATCGAGGCGCTGCAAAAGGCGCTGCCGCAGCGGTGGGCCTGAGGTGAGCGTGCCCGGCCTCCTTCCCGTCACGGCGCGCAAGACCGTGACCCTGAGCGCGCCCTACCTGCTGGCGGTGCTGGCGCTCCACGTCCTCGCGCTCGGGCTGCTGGTGCCGTCGGCGCTCGCCGAGCCGCTGGTGTGGGGGCTGGGCCTGACCGCCTACCTCTTCGGAATGCGGCACGCCTGGGACGCCGACCACATCGCCGTGATCGACAACACCGTGCGGAAACTCCTGACATTGGGACGGCCCGCGTACGGGGTCGGGCTCTTTTTCAGCCTGGGGCATTCGAGCGTGGTGCTGCTGATGGCGATTGCGGCGGCGGTTATCGGTCGGGCGCTGCTGGGGGCACAGGAGGAGATCGGCGCCCTCGGGGGGTGGATCGGGCCCTTCGTGGCGGGGGTATACCTGCTGCTCGTGGCGGGGTTCAACCTTCACGCGGTGTGGCGGACCCTGCGCGGAGAGGACGAACACCATCATCACGGAGGACTTCTCGCCCGCGTGATCGCGCCGCTGACCCGGCTCGTCAACCACCAGTGGCAGGTCTTCCCGTTGGGCTTCCTGATGGGGCTGGGCTTCGACACGGCCTCGGAAATCGCCCTGCTCGCCCTCGCCGGGCAGGCGGGGCAGGACCATCTGGGCTGGAGCGCCATCCTGGCCCTGCCGCTGCTCTTCGGGGCGGGAATGACCCTCTTCGACACCCTCAACGGCGCGTTCATGACCCACGCCTACGGCTGGGCGCTCGACAAACCGGGGGCCAGGCGCGTGTATAACCTCCTGATCACCGGGCTCTCGGGCGTTCTCGCGCTCGTGATCGGCGTCGTCACGCTGATGGGATGGGCGGCGGAACACTTTCCGGCGGCCCGCGCCCTGAGTGCGTGGGAGGCGGTGGACCTCTCCCCGCTGGGGTTCTGGCTGGCGGGGTTGGCCCTCGTGTTGTTCCTCACGGCGCAGGTGTGGTCGCGCTGGCGCCGGGGCAGGCCAGCGTGACCCGCCCCGCCCCCCGCCAGAGGGTGACCCGGGCCGACGGGCGCACCATCAACGTCGTTCGCAAACGCGGGCACCTGAGCTACTGCTTCCACGGCTGTTGCTGTGGTCGGACGGACAAGGGCTACGCCGCCGCCCCCGTGGACGTGTACAAGGACGAGTGGACCCGGCGCAAGATCAGGAACGCCGTCCACCTCACCAAGGGGGGTTGCCTGGGGCCCTGCCCCCTCGCCAACGTCGCCCACCTCGTCTTCGACGGGCACGACGTGTGGTTCCACTCGGTGAACGACGCGTGGCTGGTGCGAGCGATCTTCGACTACATCGAGGCGATGTTGAGCGCGGACGGGTACCTGCCGCTGCCGCCCGAACTCGTGGAGTACACCTTCAACTATTACGCGTGGGATGTGGCGGGGGGTGCCGAGGCGGCCACGCCCCTGCCCCTCGCCACCTCCGACGCGCCCACCGAACTTTCCGGGATCGCCTTCCTGACCCACGCGGATACGGACCTGCTCAACCTCCGCGCGGCACAGGAGACGCTGCCCGCCGACTTCGGCCCGGTGACGGGGGGGGCACTGGGCGGCATCCGCTCGGAGGCGCAGATGGCGACGTTGCTTTCGGGGGCAGTCGGACAGGCCGAGGTCGTCCTCGTGCGGATTCACGGCAAGTTCTCGGCGGTACCGGGGGCGGAACTGCTGCTCGACCACGCGCGCCGCTCCGGCCAGCACCTCCTTCTCGTGAGCGGGACGAATGAGCCGGACGCAGAGCTGGCGGCCCTCAGCCTCGCGCCCGCCCACACGCTCGACACGGCGCGGGCGTACCTGGCGGCGAGCGGGTGGCAGAACACACGCGAACTCCTCCTCTCCCTCAGCGACACGCTGCGGCTGACGGGGTACGGGGCCGAGCCGCCCCTCGCCCTGCCCGAACACGGCCTCTACCACTCCGACCTGCCCGAGAACGCGACGTTGGAGGACTGGCAGCGGCTCCGCACCCCGGGCCGCCCCGCCGTCGGCGTCCTGCTCTACCGGGCCCACGCGCTGAGCGGCAACACGGCCTTCATCGACTCGCTCGTGACTGCACTGGACGAGGCGGGTGCCGATGCCCTGCCCGTCTTCACGACCAGCCTCAAGGACGTGGATGGGAACGGGGACCCGAAAGCCTTTGCCCTGCTGCGGGGAGAGGCGGACGCTCTCATCTCCACCCTCTCCTTTGCTATGGCCGACGTGCAGGCGGGGGACGTGACGGCGGCGGGGGCGAACGTCGGCGCGTTGGAACGGCTGGGCGTGCCCGTCGTCCAGGGCATCACGAGCGGCGGGGCGCGCGGGCCTTGGGAGACGAGTGCGCGAGGTCTCAATCCCCTCGACACGGCCATGAACGTTGCTTTGCCCGAGTTTGACGGGCGCATCATCGGCGTGCCCTTCGCCTTCAAGGAGAGGGAGGCGGGGGACGCCGCGCGCCTCGTCGCCGACCCCGAACGCACCGCGCGGCTCGCTGGCATTACCGTTCGCCTGGCCCGCCTGCGTCAACTGCCGAACTCCGAAAAGCGCCTCGCCTTCGTCTTCACCAACTCGACCGCGAAGGCGTCACAAGTGGGGAACGCCGTGGGGCTCGACTCCGCCGCCTCTCTCCTCCACATCCTCCGCGCGCTGGAGGCCGAGGGGTACGACGTGGGCGAGGTGCCGGGGACAAGTGATGAACTCATGCACGCCCTCCTGGCCCGCACGACGTACGACACGACGCAACTCACGCCCTCCCAGCTCGCGCAGGCCGCCGCCCACGTTCCCGCCGACCTCTACCGCGCGTGGTTTGCCGACCTTCCCGACGCTCAGCAACGCCGGATGCAGCAGCAGTGGGGCGAGGCGCCGGGTGAGGCTTACGTTCACGACGGCGCCCTCGCCCTGGCCGGGCTGCACTTCGGCAAGATGTTCGTCGCCCTGCAACCCCCGCGCGGGTACGGCATGGACCCGGACGCGATCTACCACACGCCCGATCTGCCGCCCACCCACCACTACCACGCGCTTTATCGCTGGCTGCGGGAGACGCCGGCAGGTGGGGGTTTCGGCGCGGACGCCATCGTCCACGTCGGCAAGCACGGCACGCTCGAATGGCTGCCGGGGAAGGGGGTGGGCCTGAGTGCGAAGTGCTTCCCCGACTCCCTCCTCGGCGACCTGCCCCTCTTCTACCCCTTCGTGATCAACGACCCCGGCGAGGGCACCCAGGCCAAGCGGCGGGCGCACGCGACGATCCTCGACCACCTGCCGCCACCCCTCACGCGCGCCGACACCTATGGGCCGCTCGCCGAACTCGCCGCGCTCGTGGACGAGTATTACCAACTGGAACTCCTCGACCCGTCGAAGTTGCCGCTCCTCCAGGAGCAAATCTGGGACCTCGTGCAGCGGGCGAACCTGGGCACCGACCTCGGGACCATGCTGCGGCGCGATCACGGTGACCACGTTCACGAGTGGGACGAGGCGTTCACCCCCGAGGGCGTGCCCGTCACCCTGACCGAGATGAACGGGTCGGACGTGGCCCACCTCCTCGAAGACATCGACGGCTACCTGTGCGAGTTGGGGATGGCGCAGATTCGGGACGGGCTGCATGTGCTGGGGCAGGCGCCGGGAGGGGAGCAGCTGCCCGAGATGCTGCGTGCCCTCACGCGGCTGGCGAATGCGGAAGTGCCGGGGCTGCACGCGGGGATGGCGGGAGTGCTGGGGCTGGAGTTGGGGGCGCTGTTGGAGAATCCGGGGGGGCGGTTGGCGGGCGAGTCGTCTGCATTCCCCCTCACCCCGGCCCTCTCCCACGAGGGGAGAGGGAGAAAAGAACTCGACCTCAGCGAACTCGCAGGCCGTCCCGTCCTCACCCACGGGGACGCGCTCGAACTCATCGACGAACTCACATTGCACCTCTACCAGACGCTTGAGGCGCGGGACTTCGACCCCACTGCCATTCCCGACGCGCTCGCCCTTACGCTGGGTCCGTTGGACGACTTCGGCACCCTGCCCGCCACGCTCGATTACGCCTGCCGGGTCCTGAAGCCAAATCTGGACGCGACGACCGACGAGATCACGCACCTGCTCGCGGGGCTCTCCGGGCGGTATGTCCCCGCCGGCCCGAGCGGCGCCCCCTCGCGCGGCCTCGCCCACATCCTGCCGACGGGGCGGAACTTCTACGCGGTCGATCCGCGCGCCCTGCCCTCGCAGGCGGCATGGACGGTGGGGAGCAACCTCGCGCGGGAGGTGCTCGAACGGCATCTCAAGGAGGCGGGCACCTACCCCGAACACGTCGCTATCAGCGTCTGGGGTACGAGCAACATGCGCACGCAGGGGGACGACGTGGCGCAGATTCTCGCCCTCCTCGGCGCGCGGCCCGTGTGGCACCCGCAGAGCCGACGCCTGACTGGGGTAGAACTCATTCCGCTGGAGGAGTTGGGCCGTCCCCGCATCGACGTGACGGTGCGCATCAGCGGCTTTTTCCGTGACGCCTTCCCCCACCTGATCTCCCTGCTCGACGAGGCGGTGAACCTCGCCATGCAGGCGGACGAGCCGGAGGAGCAGAACTACCCGCGCAAGCATTACCTCGCCGACCTCGCGGGCCGCCTCGCCGAGTTGCCGCCTGAGGAGGCGCAGTCGCGCGCCGCCTACCGCCTCTTCGGCAGCGCGCCGGGCACCTACGGGGCGGGCATCCTCGACCTGATCCACGAGGGGAACTGGCAGGACGAGGCCGATTTCGCGCGCACCTTCGTCAACTGGGGCGGGTATGCCTACACCGTCGCCGAGGCCGGAACGGACGCCCGCGAGGACTTCCGCGCCCGCCTCGCCGTCACCCAGCTCGTGTTGCACAACCAGGACAACCGCGAGCACGACATCTTCGACAGCGACGACTACCTCCAGTTCTTCGGCGGGATGATCGCATCCGTGCGGAGTCTGAGCGGCGCCCAGCCCCGGCACTACTTCGGGGACACGGCCAACCCCGAGCGGGCGCGCGTCCGCGATCTGGGGGAGGAGGCGCTGCGGGTGTACCGCTCGCGGGTGGTGAATCCCAAGTGGCTGGAGGGCATCCGCCGCCACGGCTACAAGGGTGGCCTGGAGCAGACGGCGACGGTGGACTACCTTTTCGGCTTCGACGCCACCGCGCAGATCGCGCACGACTTCATGTACGAGGGGGTGGCGCAGGCGTACGCCCTCGACCCCGAGAACCAGGCCTTTCTGCGCGAGTCGAACCCCTGGGCGCTGAACGCCATCGCCGGGCGACTCCTCGAAGCCCATGCCCGCGAGCTGTGGAGGCCGGAGGCAGAGACGCTGAACGCCCTCCAGAACCTCCTTGCCGAGAGCGAGGGGCTGCTGGAGGGGCGCGGCGAGATGGGGCGGGTGAGTGGATGAAAACCATCATGTTCCTCTGGACTAACTCGACTAAGCTTAGTTCATGCCCGAGATCGTCAACATCCACGCGGCCAAGACACACCTCTCGAAATTGGTGGAGCGCGCCGAGAGAGGGGAGGAAATCATCATTGCCCGGGCAGGGAAACCCAGTGCGCGGCTTGTGCCCCTGGCCCCGACCCGGCAGCGCGAGTTCGGCTTCCTGGCTGGACAGGTTCAACTCAGCGACGAGGAAAACCGCGAACTCATGCGCCCCCTCAGCGAGGAAGAGCTGGCGGACTGGGAGTGAGGCTGCTGCTCGACACCCACATCCTGATGTGGCTGGTTTCGAACGACGCCCGTCTTCCTCAGACTCTCGCCGCACAGCTTCAGGCACTGGAGAACGATCTTGTTCTCAGCGCGGTGGTCGCCTGGGAAATGTCCATCAAATTTCATCAGGGCAAGCTACCGAGCGCCGCCCCGCTCCTGGCCGACTTTCCCGCCGTCGCCGCCCGGCTGGGTGCCGAAGTGCTCGACATCACGCCTGCCCACGCCATCCGGGCCGGGGCCCTCGACTGGACTCACCGCGACCCCTTCGACCGGATGCTCGTCGCGCAGGCGTTGGGGGAGGGCTTGCGGCTGGTCACGCTCGACGAGAGCATCACCAGCTACGCACAGGCGCCCATCCTGCGTTAACCGCCGGGAGTCGCCCGTGACCCTCCCCCTCTACCCCCTCTCCGCCGTCGCCCACCAGCCGGACCTCCTGCTGGCCCTCTCCCTCCTGGCCGTCTCACCCGACATCGGCGGTGTCCTGATCCGGGGGGACCGGGGCGCGGCGAAGAGTACGGCGGCACGCGGCCTCGCGGCCCTGCTGCCCCCCGCGCCGGACGGCACGCCCGCCCCCTTCGTCAACCTCCCCCTCGGCGCGACCGAGGACCGGGTGGTGGGCACCCTCGACCTCGACGCGGCCTTAAAAGGCGAGGTACGCCTGCGGCCCGGCCTGATCGCCGCTGCCCACGGCGGCGTCCTCTACATCGACGAGGTGAACCTGCTCGCCGATCACCTCGTGGACGTGCTGCTCGACGTGGCGGCGATGGGCGTGAACCGGGTGCAGCGCGACGGCCTGAGCGCCGAACACCCCGCCCGCCTCGCCCTGATCGGCAGCATGAACCCGGAGGAAGGCGGCCTGCGCCCCCAGTTCCTCGACCGCTTCGGGCTGTGCGTGGATGTGCAGGCGCCCGCCGCACCGGGGGAACGGGCAGAGATCGTCCGCCGTCGGATGCGCTTCGAGGCTAACCCGCAGGTCTTCACGCGGGAGTGGCAGGAGGAAGAGGAGACCCTCGCCGCCCGCCTCGGCGCCGCCCGTGTCCGGCTGCCGCGCGTCACCGTGCCGGACAGGCTTCTCGACGCCATCGCCGCCCTGAGTGCTGGGGCCGGGGTGCGGAGCCTGCGCGCCGACCTCGTGCTGCACCGGGCTGCCCGTGCACTCGCCGCTTTGGAGGACCGGGAGGAGGTGCGGGAAGGCGACCTGCACCGCGTCGCGCCCCTCGTGCTGACGCACCGCCGCGATCCACGGTTGCCGCCGTCGCCCCCACCTCCGCCGCCCGCCCCGCCGCAGGAGACCCCGCCCCCGCAGCCGGACACGTCCCGGGAGCACTCCGCTCAGGCTCCCTCGGCGGACGGACCGGAGGAAGTCTTCGCGCCCGGCGTGAGCACGCTTTCCCTTACCCCTCCTCTTTCCTCCCCCATCCCCGGCACGCGGCGGGGTGAGGGCGTGCCGGGCCGCGTCGTTCGGACGGTCTCCGACCCCCAGCCGACCACGCTCGCCGTGCCCGACACCCTGCGCGCCGCCTTGACCCGCACGGCCCTGAGTGGGGGCGGCACCGTCACCCTGCGCCGCGAGGACTTGCGAATCCCCGTCCACGAGGAAACGGGTGGGCGGCGGGTCCTCTTTGTGGCGGACGCGAGCGGCAGCATGGGCACGCGCGAACGCATGGGAGCGGTGAAGGGGGCGATGCTCGACCTCCTGCGTGAGCAGACGCGCCGCGACCGGGTGGCCCTGATGACCTTCCGGGCAACAGGTGCCACCCTCGACCTCGGTTTCACCACCGACCCACACGCCGCCGAGGCCGCGATCACGGGGGCGCCGACCGGGGGACGCACGCCGCTCGCGCACGCGCTGAGCCTCGCCGCCGAGGTGCTCGCGGGGGAGCGGGGGGCGCAGCTCGTGCTGTTCACCGACGGGCGGGCGAACGTGCCGCTGACGCCCGGCGGGGACGCCTGGGCCGACGCCTTGGACGCGGCCCGTGCCCTGCGAGGCGTGCCCACCCTCGTCGTGGACACCGAGAGCGGGCACGTACGCCTGGGCCGGGCGGCGCGACTGGCCGAGGTCCTGGGGGCAGACCTCACGGCCCTGGGAGCCCCCGCGTGAGGCGGCCCGTTCCCGCCACACCGCCCTCCAGCACACGCACGTCTCGCAGACACGCCCCGCTGTGGAGCCTCCCGCTTCTCGGCAGGAGCGGCCCAGCGGACCCGAACCGAGCCCGGTCGGGCCACGGCGCGAGCCCTTCTGGCGACGGGGGACCTTCCCGGTCGTCAGGGCCGCCGATGGTCGAACCTCGGCGCTCGGGGATCAAGGGGCCAGGGCGGTGTCCCGGATGCGCTCACCATCGGCGACTTGCTGGCGAACAGCAAGGAACCCTCCCAGCGCGCGACCGTGCAGACGCCGACCTCGAACGCCCTGCCGGTCGGCGCAATCCCGGTCCCGTCATCGGCCCGGTCACCGTGCCGGTGAAACGGGAAATCGAGCACGTCCACTCGCCTGAGGCAGATGTTTTGTGGGGCCGATCTTCGACACGCTGATCGGGAAGCGTCCGCCACAGTTCAATCGACCCCTGCACATGGGCATGACCGTTCTCCTGTCCCGTGCCCCTCCTGTTCTGTGCGGCCCGGCAGGCCCGGTCGAGCTGTGCGCTAGGAGCCCGAGGCGGACACCTGAATCTCCTGGGGCGGGTTGGTCGTCTCGCGGGCCGTCTTCAGGGCCTTCGTCCACCAGGCCAGCTCCTCGAACATCGCCGTCACGCCCGGCTCCAGGTACGTCAGCTCGTCCAGGCTCTTGCCCTGCTGCCAGGCCGCGAAGAAGTCCCCTCCCTGGATATGCACCGCCGCGCGCAGGGGCGCCATCTGCAACTCCACCGCAATCGCGCGGAGCTGCTCGATGGCGCGCGCCGCCCCGACCGAGCCGTAGCCGACGAAGGTCACGGGCTTCTTGTTCCACTCGGGGTAGGCGTAGTCCAGCGCGTTTTTCAGGGCGGCCGTCGGCGCGTGGTTGTACTCGGCGGTGATGAACACGTAGCCGTCGAACTCCGCGAGTTTGCGCTGCCACCGCTGGCCGACCTCGTTCTGGGTGGGGGCCCAGGCGTTGGAGGCGACCTCGTTGAACAGCGGCAGCGGGAAGTCGCGCAGGTCGAGCACCTCGAAGTCGAGGTCGGGGCGCTGGGAGGCACGCTTTATGAACCACTCGGTGGGCTTGTCGGCGAAACGGGCGTCGCGGGTGCTGCCGATGATGACGGCGATTTTCGGGTTCGTCATGGGGGGCTCCTGGGGGACGTCCACAGAGGACCGGCGTGGGGAGGGGGACTTGAGGCGGGTTCGGGCAACGTCATGGTCTGCCCTCCGGTGGGGGAGCACGCCGGTTCCAGGCCCGCCGCACCGATGGTGAGCGCAGTCAATCAATTAAAGATTGAATTGTCAAGGGAGCCCTTCCCGGAAGGGCCGCTCAGCCCTGCCGCCGCGCTTCAGCGCAACAGGCGAAGCAGCTCGTCGAACTGCCGCAACTGGTCGGCGTTCATGGCGGCGAACTGACGTCCGTGCAGCTCGACCACGGTGGGCAGGGCGCGGTCGATCAACTCTTGGCCCGCGGGCGTCAGGGAGAGCCGTTTGGTTTTGCCGGACGGTTCCCGGCGGATCAGGCCCCGGTGGCACAGCCGCTGGGCGTGGTACGTCATGTTGGCCTCGCTGAACAGCAGACGCTGGGCGAGTTCCTGCTGGGTCGCTCCCTCGTGGGCCCGCACGACGGCGAGCAGATCGAACTCGGTGGCGCTCAGTCCCAGGGGCGCGAGGGCGTCCTCGACCTCCTTCAGCTTGGTCTGGGTCAGCCGCACCAGTCGCCGCCACAGCCGGATGGGAGGTCGCCGCAGCGCCTCGTCCAGGTCGGTGGCAGCGGTCTCGTCGGTCACATGGACACTATAGCGGCGGGCCAAAGCGCCATTTTTTCCCCAACGCCACGGGCCAGACCGTTCACAAGGTGGCCCGGATTTCAAAACGGTTCAATCCTTAATCTTCTAATGCCCACAGGTGCCCGCTTCAGGTCCTGAGGGACTCTCCGGCCCTGGTCCAGGTTCTGGGCGTACCGGCACGGGTCCAGGCTCCGTGCGCGAACTGCGGCCTGCCGTCCGTCACTCACCCCCCGTCAAGGAGTGGAAAGGAGCTTGGATGACACTGCCTTCCCTGCAAGACAAGGTGGCCCTCATCACCGGAGCGGCGATGGGCATGGGCGAGGCCACGGCCCGGCTGTTCGCCGAGGCCGGGGCCAGGGTCGTCGTCGCGGACTTCAACGACGAGAAGGGCCAGGCGGTCGTGGACGCCATCACGGGGTCGGGCGGAGCGGCCACCTTCGTCCACGTGGACATCTCGAAGGCCGAGCAGGTGCAGAACATGGTCCGGGCCGCCGTGGACGCCTACGGACGGCTGGACGTGGCCGTGAACAACGCCGCCCTGACGCCCGACGACAAACCCGCCCACGACTTCGACGAAGGCTACTGGGACCGCCTGATGGCCGTCGACCTCAAGGGCACGGCCCTGTGCCTGAAGCACGAGCTGCGGCAGATGCGTGACCAGGGGGTCGGCGGCTCCATCATCAACATCTCCTCGGTCAGCGGCTTCCGGCCCCAGCCTGGCAACATCGCCTACGTCGCGGCCAAGCACGGGGTGAACGGGATCACCAAGGTCGCCGCCCTGGAAAACGGCGCGCACGGCATCCGGGTGAACGCCGTGGCCCCCGGCGCCATCGACACGCCCATGCTGCGCGGCGCCCTGGAGCAGTTCGGCCTCGATCCGCAGGCCTACGCCCCGCAACTGAGCCTGCTGGGCCGCTTCGCCCAGCCTGGGGAGGTCGCGCAGGCCAGCCTGTGGCTCGCCTCGGACCTGTCGAGCTACGTGACCGGCACGGTCATCCACGTGGACGCCGGGTACGTGGGCGCCCGCTGAGGCCGCCCCGTCCACCTCGCCTCACGCCCGCTCGCCCAAAGGAGAACGCCATGACCCTCCGACTTGCCCCCCTCGCCCTGGGCACCCTGCTCGTCTCCATCACCCTGGCCGGTTGCGGCCTGACCCTTCCCGGTGTTCCTGGGAGCGGCGAGGCCGTCGGCGAGCCCTTCACCCTGCGCGTGGTCACGACCGGCCTGGAGATGCCCTGGGAACTCACCCTCGGTCCCGACGGTCAACTCTGGGTGACCGAACGCCTCGGGAAGCGGGTCGTGCGGGTAGACCCCACCACCGGACAGCGGAGTGTCGCCGTGACCATCCCCGACGCCCTGGCGGGCGGGCAGCACCAGGGCGTCCTGGGGATGGCGCTGCATCCCGACCTGCTCCAGGGTCAGGGGCGTGACTGGGTGTACGTCGCCTACACCTCCGGCACGGCCGAGGCTCCCACGAAGAAGATCGTGCGCTACACCTTCGACCGGGCGAGCGGGCAACTGACCTCGCCCAGCACCGTCATCGACAGGCTGCCCGCCGGAAGCGACCACAACGCCGGGCGCCTCAAGATCGGGCCCGACGGCAAGCTGTACTTCACGATGGGCGACCTGGGGCACAACCAGTTCGCCAACGCCTGCAAACCCATCACCTCGCAGGTGCTGCCCAGCGCCGCCGAGATCCAGGCGGGGAACTGGGTGAACTACACCGGAAAGACCCTGCGCCTGAACCTCGACGGCAGCATTCCGGGCGACAACCCCAGCCTGGGCGGGGTCGTCAGCCACGTCTTCACCGTCGGGCACCGCAACCCGCAGGGAATCGACTTCAGCCGCCAGGGCGTCCTGTACTCCAGCGAGCAGGGCCCGAACACCGACGACGAGGTGAACATCCTGGAGGCGGCGGGCAACTACGGCTGGCCCCACGTCGTCGGGTATCAGGACGATCAAGCGTACGTGTACGGCAACTGGAGCGCCGCCCCCAACTGCGCCAGCCTGACCTGGGAACCCTACACCATCCCGGACAGCGTGCCCCAGACCCGGGAGACGGCGTTCAGCGCCCCCAACCTCAAAGACGCCCTGATCACCCTGTGGACGGTGCCGGGCGGACACGACTTCACGGACACGCCCATCCCGAACACCAACCTCTACCGCCCCAACATGGCGCCCAGCAGCATCGAGGTGTACGAGAACGCCGGGATTCCCGGCTGGAACCGCTCGCTGCTCGTCCCCAGCCTGAAGCACGGCGCGATCTACCGCGTCCCCATCATGCCCAGCGGCCTGAACACGCGCGGCGAGGCGATCAAGACCCTGCCGACCAACAACCGGTACCGCGACACCGCCGTGTCGAACGACGGGCGCACCATCTACGTCATCACGGACAGCGCCGGGCAGATGCTCGGCCAGGACAACCAGCCCGTGACCGAGCTGACCAACCCCGGCAGCGTCCTCGCCTTCACATACACCGGGAGATAACCGCGCAAGAGCGTCCACCGTCATCCGGGCACCAGCGTCTCTGGGGCCGCCCGTGACCTGAGCCTGCAACACGGCAACGTCAGCGTGACCCTGCGGAGTTTGGCGGCGCGCGAGCCGGTCTTACGGCGACCGGATGACCACGGCCGCCGCACCACGCGCCTTTCCCCAGCCTCACCACCGCCGCCACCCGCGCCGAGATCGACGCCTGGGCCGGGGTGCTCGCCCCCTTCCTGAACGAGCTGTCCGCGGAGGAGCCGCGGGTGCTCCCGAACATCCGCCCCCTGCGGGCGGTCGCTCGACGACGGGTGAGCGAAGCCCGCGCCGTGTGCCCTTGAGCGGTCAGCGGCCGAACTTCTGGGCGAGCACGTCACGCATGGTCAGCGCGGGGCGCCCGATCAATTGCTCCAGCGCCCCATCGACGGTGGCGAACTCGCCCGCCCGGCTCGCGCGGTACATCCCGAGCAGATGGTTCCCCGGCGCGCCCCGCGCCGCCATCCTGGCGCTGAAGTCCTCGTCGGAGATCACCCGCCGCTCCACGGGTCGGCCCAGCACCTCCGAGGCGAGGCCCGTGAGGTCGGCGAAGTCGAGCGCCTGCGATCCGGTGAGGGGCGGCGTCGGCCCCTCGAACCGGCCCGGGTCGGTGAGGATGGCCGCCGCCCCCTCGGCCAGGTCGGCGTGCGTCGTCCAGGCGACCGGACCGTCCGCAGGTGCCTCGAAGAGTCCCGTGTCGAGCGAGTCTCCCAACATGAACAAGCTGCTCGTCGCGTGGAAGCCGTTGCGCAGGGCGGTCCAGGCCAGACCCGACTGACGCAGCAGCTCCTCGGTCGCCGCGTGGTCGAGGGCGGGCGCGAATGCCGAGGACGGGCTGGCGGCCATCTGGCTGGTGTAGACGATCCGCGTCGCCCCAGCTTCGCGGGCGGCCCCGATGGCCGCGCGGTGCTGCGCGAGGGGGTCACCCCCGTAGGCCCGCGCGTTAGAGGACACCATCAGCACCTGCGTGGCGCCCTCGAAGGCGTGGGTGAGGCTGGCGGGGTCGCGGAAGTCACCCTGGCGCACCCGCACCCCGAGGGCCTCCAGATCGGCCGCCTTCTCGGGGTCGCGGACGCTGGCGCCGACCTGGGTGGCCGGCAGACGGGCGGTGAGTTGTTCGACGATGGCCCGGCCCAACTGGCCGGTCGCTCCGGTCACGATGATCATGGGATGCTCCTTGTCCTGCGGGTGTCCTCGGGCTCGCCCCTAAACCACGAACCTGGGCCGGGGTTAACGCAGCTAACACTACACCGTTTCCGTTGATACCACAAGTCTGTTCACAATGGGGCGTTATCATGGTTAACGTGAACGCGCGAGCCACCGGGGCCCGGGAACGCATCGTGGAGGCGACCGCTGAATTGCTGGCCCGTGGCGGGCGGGAGGCCGTGTCCACGCGGGCGGTGAGTGCCGCCGCGGGGGTCCAGGCGCCCACGCTCTACCGGCAGTTCGGTGACCTGCAAGGGCTGCTGGAGGTGACGGCCCGCGAGACGTTGGCCGCGTACGTGCGAGAGAAGGCGACCCACGAGCCCACCGACGACCCGCTGGAGGACCTGCGGCGCGGGTGGGATCTGCACGTCGCGTTCGGGCTCGCCAACCCAGCCGTGTACACCCTGATCTACGGCGACCCGGTGGCCGGGGCCCACACGCTGGCGGCCCGGGACGGCCTGGCGGTGTTGCACCGGCTGGTCACCCGGGTGGCGCAGGCGGGGCGGCTCCGGGTGGGCGTCCCTCTGGCGGTGGGTCTCATTTCCGCTGCTGGGGAAGGGGTGACCCTCTCCTTGATCGGCACCCCGCCGGAAGCGCGGGACCCGCACCTCCCGGCGGCCCTGCGCGAGGCCGTGCTGGCGGCGATCACCATTGCCCATCTGCAGGGCAGCGCCTCTCAGGAAAGGCCGGGGGCGGATCGGGTGGCGGCGCGTGCCACCGCGCTTCAGGCGGTGCTCTCCGAGGCGCCGGACGTCCTCTCGCCGGCCGAGCGGCACCTCCTGGGGGAGTGGCTCGACCGGCTGACCACCCCAGGCGTGCCCGCATCGTCCTGAGGGCGTCGGGGAAGGCGGCGGGCAGTGCGCCGGGGTGGAGCCTCGCAGCGCGGCGGTGGTCTGATCGGTGGGGACGCCCGCGCAGAGCGCCACGTCGGGGGCCGTGAGCCGCACGGCCAGGTGGGCCTCGTCGCCCCCCGTGTCGGACCGGGCCACCTCCGACGCCCGGTCCACCGCGCGGTGCCGGGCCGCGCGCTCCCCGAGGCTCCCGGCGAGGACCGTCAACGTGTCCGCCCAGTCGCACACGGCGGGGGCGAGCGCCTGCCGCGCGGGCAGGCCTTGCACCACCCACCCGGCGGGCGAGTTCGGTCAGGCGGCCCGAAGTGCCCCCGGGGCTCGCCTGCACCCCTCCTCAAAACTCCGTGTTGACAATATTCGTTGTAACGATTATATTTGGGACAGTCGCCCGGCGACGAACAGG
Organism: Deinococcus aestuarii; assembly: GCF_018863415.1. Lineage (NCBI taxonomy): Bacteria > Thermotogati > Deinococcota > Deinococci > Deinococcales > Deinococcaceae > Deinococcus > Deinococcus aestuarii. The sequence continues at coordinate 30,152 of NZ_JAHKSN010000003.1, forward strand.
AGCCTTCCCGATGTCCTCACCTCCCCCGACCGACCGACCCGGCACGCCCTTTGTCAGCCTGGAGCATGAGGTTTACCTGACGTTACAGCGGCTGGCGGCCGACCTGGGTCACCAGACCGCCGAGCTGCTCAAGGGAGCCGACCTGAGCCCGGCGCAGTTCAACGTGCTGCGGATTTTGCGCGGCGCGGGGGAAGGCGGGCTGACCTGCGGCGAGATCGGCGAGCGGCTGATCACCCACGACTCGGACGTGACCCGGCTGCTCGACCGCCTGGAAAAGCAGGAGCTGGTGACCCGCGTTCGCAGCACCCAGGACCGCCGCGTCGTCCTGACCTGCATCACCGGAAGGGGACGGGCGATTCTGGCCGACCTGGACCAACCCCTCGCGGAGTTGCACCGCGCCCAACTGGGACACCTCGGGTCTCAGAGGTTGCGGCAGCTCCTGGGCCTGCTCGGTGAGGCGTCTGCCCACGGCGAGGAGGTCGCCTGAGCTCCCCTCGCCACCTTTCCGCCCAATATTCGTTGCCACAGATTCCCTCACCACAAGGAGACCTCCGATGACCACCCTGACCTCTGCTCCCCGGCGTTCTTCCGGGCTCGACCTCGGCCTCACCGTCCTGCGCGTTTTGATCGGCGTGATCTTCGTCGCGCACGGCCTCCAGAAGTTCTTCGAGTTCGGCATTCCGGGCACGACGGGCGCCTTCACGCAGATGGGCGCGCCCCTGCCCGGGCTCACCGCCCCGCTCGTCTCGGCCCTCGAACTGCTGGGCGGCGCGGCGCTGATCCTGGGCCTGTTCACCCGCGCGGCGGGTGTGCTGCTCGCCCTGAACATGCTGGGCGCGATGGGGCTCGTCCACCTCAAGGGCGGGTTCTTTGCCCCGGGCGGCGTGGAATTCGTGCTGGCCCTGTTCGCCGCGAGCGCCGCACTCGCGCTGACCGGACCCGGGCGCTACTCGCTCGACGCCGTGCTCGCCCGCCGCGGGGCCTGACTCTTCCTCTCGCCCTCTCCCGACAGGAGGACCACCGTGAACGTCACGATCATCGGCACCGGCAACATGGGGCGCGGCCTCGCCCACACCCTCGCCCGCGGCGGCCACACCGTCACCCTGCACGACCGCCAACTCGAAAAGGCTGAGGCGCTCGCGCAGGAGGTGCGGGCGGCCCTCCCGGGCGCCACCGTCCAGGCGGGCACCCTCGGGGAGCCCCTCCAGGGCGACGTGGTGATCCTCGCCACGTGGTACACCGCCTCGCAGGACCTCGCCCGGCAGTTCCGGGACGAATTCGCGGGCAAGGTGGTCGTGGACATCAGCAACCCCCTGAACGCCCGCTTCGACGGCCTCGCCACCGCGCTCGGCACCAGCGCCGCCGAGGACCTCGCCCGGCTGCTGCCGGACAGCCGGGTCGTGAAGGCCTTCAACACCACCTTCGCGGGCACGCTGGTGCAGGGGCAGGTCGCCGGGCAGCCCCTCGACGTGCTCGTAGCGGGGGATGATGAGGGGGCCAAGCGGCAGGTGCTCGACCTCGTGACCTCGGGCGGGCTGCGCGGCATCGACGCGGGAGGGCTCGAACGGGCCCGGCAGCTCGAAGGGCTGGGCCTGCTGGGCATCACCCTCCAGGGCCCGCTCGGCACCGGCTTCATGAGCGCCTGGAAGCTGCTCGGTTGATCTGCGCCCACAAGCTCCCCCCCGCCCTGCTCCCACCTCCCGGAGGACCCATGACCGCCACCCCCACCTTCCGCCTGCACCCCGACCTCACCCTCGGCGCCGCCGAGCTGACCGTCTCCGACCTCGCGCGCAGCGTCGCCTTTTACGAGCAGGTGCTCGGCATGACCGTGCTCGAACGCCAGGGCCGCACGGCCCGCCTCGGCACGGCCGCGCGGCCCCTGCTGACCCTGACCGAACTTCCCGGGGCCAGCCCCGCTCCCCGCAGCACGCCCGGCCTGTACCACTTCGCGGCGCTGCTGCCCACCCGGGTGGACCTCGCCCGCTGGGTGCGGCACGCCGCGGGCACGGGCCTGCGGATCGGGCAGGGTGACCACCTCGTCAGCGAGGCGTTCTACCTCAACGACCCCGACGGGCACGGCATCGAGGTCTACCGCGACCGGCCCCGGAGCGAGTGGCGCTGGAACCTCGACCAGGTGCAGATGGCGTCCGATCCCATCGACGTGGCGGGCCTGCTGGCCGAGCCCGGCGCGGACGAGCCGTTCCAGGGCCTTCCGGACGGCACCGTCATGGGCCACGTCCACCTGCGGGTGACGGACCTCGCCGCCACGGAGGCGTTTTACCGCGGGCTGCTGGGCTTCGATGTCGTCGCGCGCTGGCCGGGGGCGCTGTTCGTCTCGGTCGGCGGCTACCACCACCACTTCGGCCTGAACACCTGGCAGAGCGAGGGGGGCAGACCCGCCCCCGAGAACACGGCCCGGCTGCTGGGCGTTCACGTCGGGCTGCCGAGCGCCGCCGACGTGGACCGTCTGGCCGAGCACCTCCGGGCCGCGGGCGTGCCCTCCACCCGCACCCAGGGCGGGCTGGACGTGCGCGACCCGTCGGGCAACCGGCTGATCTTCGGCGCGAGCGCCTGAGCGGCCCCGCGCGTCCCCTCCCACCCGCAGGGACGGGAACGGGGACGCCCCGCCGCACCGAAAGGGACAGACCGGGGAATCCGGGGCCTGTCCCTTTCGCCTGGAAGCCGCCCTACGACCCGGGGACGGGTGGAGGGGTGCCCTGCTCCCCTCGCCCCTGGGACGAGGCGGTGAGGGTCAGCTCGCGCGTCACGGTCTGGCCGCCCCGCCGCACCGTCACGGTCACCTCGTCGCCCGGCTGTTTGCCGATGAGGACGCTCTGGAGGTCCTGAACGGTCGAGACCTCCTGGCCGTCGAGGGCGGTGATGATGTCGCCCCCCAGCCGGATGGCCGCGTCCGCGAAGCGCTGGGTGCGCTCCCCACCCCGCAGTCCCGCCGCCGCCGCCGGGGTGCCCGGCTCGACCGACTGGACCAGGATGCCGCTCGCCGGGAGGTCCAGGGCCTCCCGCGCCGAGGGGGTCAGGGCTTGCAGGGGAATGGAGACGACCCCGATACGGGGCACCGTGATGGTCTCCCCCGCCCGCAGCCGCGGCAACAGGGCCTTGACCACGTTCACGGGAATGGCGAAGCCCACGCCCGCGCTCTGCCCGACGCCGCTCGCCGCCCCCGCCGGGGAGAGAATCTGGGTGTTCACCCCGATCACCTCGCCCCGGCTGTTCACGAGCGGCCCGCCCGAGTTGCCGGGGTTGATGGAGGCGTCGGTCTGGACCGAGTTCTGCGGGATGTAGTTCACGCCCGTGGGCACCACCCGGTTGACGGCGGAGACGATGCCCTGGGTGACGGTGAATTCCAGGCCGAAGGGGGCCCCCAGCGCGATGGCTTTCTCGCCGACCCGCAGGACGCCGCTGTCTCCCAGGGTCAGGGGCCTCACCCCGGCGGGCAGCGCGCGCGCCCGGATCAGCGCCAGGTCGTAGTCGGGCGCGGTGCCCACCACGCTGGCCTCGTATTCCTGTTCGTTCTGGTGCAGCCGGACGCGGAGGTTGGACGCCCCCTGGATCACGTGGTAGTTGGTGACGATCTCGCCCTGGGCGTCGATCAGGAAGCCCGACCCCGTGCCGGACGGCACCTCCAGGCCTCCCGGCGGGGCGTCCGGGCCCAGGGGCGACCCGCCGTAGAGGGAACCGCCCCCCACCTGATCGAAGCGGGTGACGAACACGACGCCTCCCTGGGTCCGGTTCACGACCGAGATGGTGTTCTCGTCGTAGGCGAGGCGCCCGTCGTTGCCCCCGGAGGCGGCGGGACTCGCCGTGCCGGGCGGGTTTTGCCCCGCCCCCTGCGACGGCGACGAGGCCGCCGGGCTGGTCGTCCCCGTCCCCGTGCCCCCGGAATCGCCGGTGGCCTGATCCTGGCAGCCGACCAGCAGCAGCGCCGTCAGAAGAGTCGTCGGGAGTTTCATCGGTCCTCCTCCGGGCCCCCGGGCCCGGGCACACGTCCGTTGCCGAAGACAGGCTGGGGTGAACTGGCGCCTTTGTACCGCGGGGGCACCGGGCCGTTCACCGCTTCCCATGAATTCGCCTTGACTTCCGGGAAAGGGTGAAGGGCAGATGACGGCTGAGCCTGGTGGGGAGGCGAGCAGGCCGGGCGAGACTCGCTCAGGGGGTCTCGCCTTGCAGGAACGCGGGGAGAGCGGCGGGCTCGGCTCCGGCCCAGACGCGCTCGAACAGCGCCTGAAACTCCCGTGCCCCGGTGGGGTCGCTGGTGGCGAGCACGGCCTCGTTCAGCCCGAGCGGGCCCCGGGTCCAGGAGGAGTGGTGCAGGTTCATGGACCCGACCACCAGCATCCGGCGGTCGATCAGCGCGGCCTTGGCATGGACCGCGCCGGGAAACCAGCGGGCGGTGAAGCGGGACGGCGGCAGGCCTCGCCCCGCCATCTCCCGCCTCAGGTAGGCGAGGGCGACGCGGTTTTCGAGAGCCCCCAGGCTGCCGCTCCCGTCGGTCAGCAGCCGCACGTCCACGCCGCGCTCCAGCGCCCCCAGCAGGGCCGTCATCCAGGGGAGGCGGTCCTGGCCCGTGCACAGGGCCGGGTTGAGCACGGCCACGATGCAGCCCAGGTCCATGCTGAAGTTGACGTGCATCAGGTCGATCCGGGTGGTCGCGGCGTTCAGGAGGGCGAGCAGCGCCTCGTCCGCCTGGGAAAAGCCCTCCCGGCGGTACAGGCTGAAAGCGCGCGCCCCCCCGGCGGGCCGGGCCCGGCGCGCGGCGGCAGGGTGCCGGGGCGTTCCCGGCCCGCCGAGGTGGCAGGCCTGCCGCACGTCGTCCGGGCGCGGCTCGCCCTCACACACCACCACCTTGCTGCGCGCCCACAGGTCGTCGAAGACGTTCACCCCGTCCTGCGCGACCGGGCCCCGGGCCACCAGCCCCAGGTCGTACAGCCCCCTGCCCCTTCCCGACGGGTGTCCCGGGGGATAGTGCCCGTACGCGTAGTTGAACCCCGCGGTCAGCAGCGTCTCGCCGTCTATGGCGACGAGCTTGACGTGGCTGTGGGGGAAGGTCCCCGCGTAGTTGCCCAGCTCGACCCGCCAGCCGTGCGCGGGGTCCGCCAGGGGCACGCCCGCCGCGAGCAGGTCCCCCAGGGCCGTCCAGACCTCCGCGCCCCACTCGAAGGTGGAGATCACGGGGTAGTTGCCCAGCGTGATCCGCACGCGCACGCCGTCCGGGAAGGCGGCGGGCTCGGCCCTCACCCGCGCGTACAGGCGGGCGAGGGCCCCGGCCAGGGTCGAGCCGGGGTTGAGCCTCCCGCCGTCCCACTGCATCGTCGTGAAGAGGACCTCGTGCCGGGCGCCCCCCACGAGCGCCGCCACGTCGTCGAAGCCGCTGCGGGCGGAACCGGGCGCCGCGTCCCCCGGCAACTGGATCAGCGGGCGAATCCGGTTGAGGCAGGACAGGTCGGGTCGGCGGCCCCGGGTGGAGACCGCCCAGACCGCCCGTTCCAGCGCGTCCGTGGGAACGGGGCAGCCGGGCACGTTCAGCGGGCGGGCCACCCGCAGGGGCGTGGGGTCGGCCGGGCGGGCGGTCACGAAGTCCCCCAGGGTGCGGGTGAAGGCGACCACGCTGCCGAGCAGGCTCAGGCCCAGGGTGGCGACCAGGGCCACCTGCGCCCGCCCGGCGGCGTGGAGCGGGTGCCCCGCGGCGGCCTTTTTCCGGCCCAGCGCCGCCAGACGGCCCAGCGCCCCGCGCACGGCGAGGCCCCACCCCAGGTGAATCGTGAGGACGACCAGCGACACGAGGAGCACCAGGCCCGGCGCGCTCCGCAACACGGCCCTGGGGTCGACGAGTTCGAGCGCCAGGCCGCAGACCGCCCCCGCGGCGAGCGCGCCCGCCAGCCCCGCGAGCGCCGGACGCCACAGGTGCCGCAGCCGCACGGTGAGCAGCCCCAGGACGAGGCCCGCGAGCAGCCCGTACCCCCCGGCACACAGGGCCAGGATCAGGCTGCCGTTGCTCAGGGCTCCCCCCAGCGCCCCCTCCTGGGAGACGGCGGCGATCACCGACAGCAGCAGGACGGGAATGACCAGCAGCCCGCCGGGCACGGCGAGCGAGACGCCCACCCGGTACGGCCCGGCGCGCGGCGCAACCCCCACCGCCGCCAGGGGCAGGGCCGCCGCGCTGAGGGCCCCGGTGGTGGCGAAGCCCGCGGCCACCGTGAGGTAGGCGACGATGACCCCGGCGTAGGCCCGCAGAAACGTCTGGTTCTCGGGAATGGCCCCCAGCGCGGGGCTCACGGCCAGCGCGGCCAGCCCGACCGTCACCAGGAGCCCGGCGAGTCCGGCGAGGAGGAGGCGCGCGGGCTGACGCTGCATGGGGGCATCATTCCACGGCCCTGGAGCGGGCCGGCGGGTCCTCAGCGCATGGTGACGTTCGGCAGGCCGGGCACGTCCCCCGGCAGCGGGGCGAGGCGCAGTTGCAGGAGGTAGCGCCCGGCGCCGCCGCGCTGGAGGTAACGCTCCAGCACCTCGCCGAGGTCGCGGCGCAGGGCCCGGGCGTCCTCGAAGTCGAGGTGCAGGTCCGTCACCCAGCCGCCCAGGAAGAGGGCGGGGAGGCGCTCCTCCTCCAACCCCTCCTCGCTGTGCGGGTCCGGCACCACGTGGGCGCGGACGTGGCCGGACGCCGTGCGCTCCAGGCGCATCCCCCAGGTGCCGGGGTTCTCGCGCCACACCTGGGCCAGCGAGCGCAGGAAAAGCGTCAGCCACGGCTGATCCGCCGCCAGCAGCGCCGTCTCCACGCTCTCCAGCGACATCAAGTCGAAGGGGATGAAGAGGCGGTCGGCGACCGCCCGGTAGACCTTGAGTTCGCGCCTGCCCCGCCGCTCGACCCGCGAGACACGCAGCAGGCCCTCGCCCTGGAGCTTCCTCACCTGGTAGTGGAGCCTGGAGACGCTCACCCCGAGTTCGCGCGCCGCCTGGCTCATCGTCGCCTCGCGGCCCAGGAAGGGGGCGAGGTAGCGCATCTCCCAGCCGCTCATCACGCGGGGGGCGGCCCGGGGGTCTCGCACGTGCAGGACACCATTGCTCAAAACGGCTCGGTCCATTTGAAGCACTCTACCCCTACGCTGAGGCCCCGGACCGCCCACCCTGCCGAGTTCCCGCGTCCCACCCCCCGCCCGGAGGTGTCCCGAGTGACTGCCCGTCTGCGCCCCCGCGACAAGCTGCTGTACGGCCCCGCCGACTTCGGGGGCAACCTCGTCGGGGTGGTGGGCAACACCTGGCTGCTGTACTACCTCGTGAACATCGCCGGGCTGGCGCCGCTGCCCGCGGGGCTGGCCTTCCTCGCCGGTCGGCTGTTCGACGCCTTGGTCGATCCCGCCATCGGGGCGCTCTCCGACCGGCTGCGGGAGCGGCGGGGGCGGCTGTGGTTCACCCGGGTCTTCGCCGTGCCCGCCGGGCTCGTGTTCGCGGCGCTGTGGCTCATCCCGTACGTGGAGGGCACGCCCGCCCGCTTCGTGCTCGCCGCCCTGGGCTTCATGGCGCTCTCGGCGCTGTATTCGCTGGCGACCATCCCGTACCTCGCGCTGGGGCCCGAACTCACCCCCGACTCGGACGAGCGCACGAGTCTGAATTCTTACCGCCTCGCCTTTTCCATGCTCGCCACCCTCGTCGGCGTGGCGCTGCCGCCGCTGCTCGTCCTGGGGCTCACGGGGGCGCGCGACCTCGCCGCGAGTCCGCCGGGCGGCTGGCTGGTCGTCGGCGTGCTCTGCGCCGCGGCGGCGAGTTCGGCCCTCCTCGTCACGGGCTTCGGGGTGCGCGAGCCCGTCCGCACCCGCCGGGGGGAGGAGAGCCCGCCCCTCACCCTGCGCGCGGTGCGCGAGCTGCTGGGCACCTTCGGCCTGAAACCGCTGCTGGGTGTCTTCGTGCTCGTCACGGTGGCCCTGACGATCACCAATTCGATCCTGCCCTTTTTCCTGGAGTCGGTGCTGCGGCTGCCGGGGGCGCTTCAGGCCCCGCTGCTGGGCGGCCTGTTCGTGGTCGCGATCCTGGGGTTCGCGGGGTGGGCGTGGCTCTCGGCGCGGATCGGCAAGCGGGCGGGGGTGATGCTGGGGCTGGGGCTGATGGTCGTGAGCCTCCTGCTGTACGTGTACGCGGTGCCGCGGGGGGTGGTCTCGCCCTCACTGATCGGTACCATCGTCGTCAACGGGCTGGGGCTGGCGGCGGTCTCGCTCTTTCCCTGGGCGATGCTGCCCGACGTGCTGGAGTTCGACGAGTTGCGCAGCGGCCTGCGCCGCGAGGGGCTGCTCTACGCCCTGCTGCTCTTCGCGCTCAAGGCCGCCGGGTCCTTCGGGGTGTTCTCCAACGCGCTCGTGACGAGCCTGCTGGGCTACGTGCCGGGGAGCGCCGCCCAGAGCCCGGAGACGGTGCGCGGCATCGCCCTGATGATGGGCCCGGTCCCCTGCCTCCTGTACCTGCTCGCCCTCGTGTTCGCGTGGCGCTATCCCATCACCCGCGAGAACCATGCCGAGGCCCGCGCGGACCTCGCCGCCCGCGCCACCCCACCCGCCCCGCCCGGCCCGCGGCCCGCGCCCGCCCCCCTGGGGGGCCAGGAGGCCCATGACTGACGTTTTGCGCACGCCCGACGAACATTTCCGCGACCTGCCCGGCTACCCCTTCGCCCCGCACTATCTGGACGACCTGCCCGGCTCCGAGGGCCTGCGCCTGCACTATCTCAACGAGGGCCCCCGGGACGCCCCCGAGACCTTCCTGTGCCTGCACGGCCAGCCGACGTGGAGCTACCTCTACCGGCGGATGATCCCGGTCTTCACCGCCGCCGGTCACCGCGTCCTCGCCCCCGACCTCTTCGGCTTCGGGCGGTCCGACAAGCCCACCGACGACCGGGTGTATACCTTCGACTTTCACCGGGAGAGTCTGCTGCGCCTGATCCAGCGGCTCGACCTCCGTAACATCACCCTCGTCGTGCAGGACTGGGGCGGGCTGCTGGGCCTGACCCTGCCGCTGGAGGAGCCGGGGCGCTTCTCCCGGTTGATCGTCATGAACACGGCGCTCGCCACGGGCGACGTGAGGCCGAACGCCGCCTTCTACGCCTGGCGGGCGTACTCGAACGCCCACCCGAACATGGACGTGGCCGCCCTGCTGCGCCGCGCGTCGGGGCGCGTCTCTCACGAGGAGTCGCTCGCCTACGAGGCGCCCTTTCCGGACGCCCGCTTCAAGGCGGGGGTGCGGGCCTTTCCGCGGCTGGTGCCCACCCACCCGGACGCGCCGGGCGCCGAGGTTTCGAGACAGGCCCGGGACTGGTGGGTGGTGCAGCTCCATGTCGAGAGCTTCATGGCGGTGGGGCTGCGCGACCCGATCCTGGGGGCAGGGCCGATGCGGCTGTTGCGCTCGGTGATCCGCGGCTGCCCGCCGCCGCTGGAAGTCGCGCACGCCGGACACTTCGTGCAGGAGGACGCCGGGGACGAGGTGGCCCGCGCCGCCCTGGAAGCGTTCGGGCTCGCCCCGGGAGGGCGCTGAGGAGGGCCCCGCTCGGGCGACCCTCCAGGCGGGCGGCTTGACACCTCCCCGCGGCGGGCACCCATCATGGACACATGATCCCGCCCCGCCGCGCCGCATTCCTCGTGTGGGGCCTCGTGACGCTCCTCGTGGGCGCCGCGTGGCTCGTCACGTCGGCGCGGGGGGTGCAGACGCGGTTCGAGACGGGCGCGCGCATCCTGCACCGGGTGCTCTCGCAGCGCAGCGAGCAGCAAGAAGCCGTGCTCGCCAGCCTGACCGCCCTCACCCGCGCGGGGGTGGGGGGCGCGGCCCTGCACGAGTACGCCGGGGCGATGCGGGCGCAGTACCCGCAGATCGTTGGGGTGCAGCGCTGCCGCCCGGACTGCGTGGACCTCGGCCCGAGCGGCGCGGCGCTTCCCGCAGGCCCGCTCGCCCCCGACCCGGCGGGGTTGCGCTGGCACCCGGCGGCCCCCGCGCTCTACGCCCTCACGCGGGGGGACATGCGCGTCTGGGTGGATGCCCGGCGCCTGTTCCGGGCGGAGGATTTCACGGACCTGACCTCGGCGTTTCGCCTGCGCCGCCCGGGGAACGGGGCAGTTCTGGTCGAGCAGGCTGTGGGCGACCCGGCCCGCCCGGCGGACGGCCCGCTGCCGGTGCTGCGGGTGCGCAAGGTGCTCGGCGACGGGGGGCAGCCCCTCGTCTTCGAGGGCGAGCACCCGCTGCGCTGGGCCGAGTTGCCACTGGGGGGAGTGGCGCTCTTCGCCCTCCTCGCCGCGCTGGCTGCCGGGGGGTGGGCGCGCCTCGTCGAGGGGCGCGAGCGCGACCGCGCCGCCGCCCGGGAGGCCGCGCGGGCCCTCCAGGCGGAGCGGGCGCGCGCCCGGAGCGCCTTCCACGCCGTCAGCGAGGCGCTGGTGGTCACCGACGCCGGGCACCGGGTCCGCCTCGCCAACCCCGCCGCCCGCGCCCTGCTGGGAGACGCGCTCGCCGAGGGGCGCGACCTGCGTGAGGTGGCGCACTTCCGGGCCACCCTCGACCAGCGGCCCTTTGACCCGGACGCCTTTTGGAATCAGCCTGCGCCCGCCGAGCTGCCCGAGGGCATCACGCTCGTGACCGGGGCGGGCGCGCGGCTGGTGGAGGGGGCGCTGGCCCCGGTGCGCGGCGAGGACGGCGAGCGGGCCGGGTGGGTCCTCGTGCTGCGCGACGTGGGGCCGCCCCGTGCGCGGGTGGTCGCGGCGCTGGAGGCGAGCGAGCGGCGGCGGCGCGAGCACGAGCAGACCCTCGCCCACGTCACCAGGCTCTCCACCCTGGGCGAGATGAGCGCGGGCCTCGCGCACGAACTCAACCAGCCCCTCACCGCCATCGTGAGCCACGGGCAGGCCGCCCTGCGGATGCTCGCCGACCCGGAGCGCGACGAGGCGCGGGTGCGGCGGTCGGTGGAGGCCACAGTCACGCAGGCCAAGCGGGCGGCGGGCATCATCGCCCACCTGCGCGCCCTGGTGAAACGGGCCCCGGCTCAGCCCCGGCGGGTGGACGTGAACCAGGTCCTCGAAAACGTCGCCGCCCTCACCGCCCTGGGCACCGACCTCGCGGGGGTGACGCTGGACGTGCGCCCGGACCCCGCCCCCCTGATCGTGCGGGGCGACCCGGTGCATCTGGAGCAGGTGCTTCTCAACCTCGTGCGCAACGCGGTCGAGGCGGCGCGGGGGATGCCGGGGGCCGAGGTTTGGGTAGAGGCCCGGCGTCTGGGGGAGGACGTGAGGATCGAGGTGCGCGACACCGGGCCCGGTCTGGCGGAGACGGTGCGTGACCGGCTTTTCACCCCCTTCACCACCACCAAGCCGGGCGGGCTGGGGCTGGGCCTGTCGCTGTCGCAGACGCTCGTGCAGGGCATGGGCGGCGACCTGCGGGGGGAGAACGGGCCGGGGGGCGGCGCGGTCTTCACGGTGACCCTGCCGCCCGCGGTGGGGGAGGCCGTCCATGCCTGACCCCTCCCCCACCCGGCCTCCCGCCACCGAACCCACCGTGTTCCTCGTGGACGACGACGAAGCGGTGCGCGACGCCCTCGCCACCTTGATCGGCACGGTGGGGCTGGGCGTGCGGGACTACCCCGATCCGCGCGCCTTTCTGGCCGAGTTCGACCGGGAGGCGGTCGGCTGCCTGATCCTCGACGTGCGGATGCCCCACGTGAGCGGGCTCCAGCTTCAGGAGCAGCTCACCCGGGAGGGCGTGGACCTGCCCGTCGTCGTGATCACCGGGCACGGGGACATCGACGTATGCCGCCGGGCCTTCAAGGCGGGGGCGGTGGAGTTCCTCACCAAGCCGGTGGACGAGCTGGCGCTGCTGGAGGCGATTGGCCTCGGGGTGCGCACCCACCTCGCCCGCCGCGAACGGCTCGCCGCCACCCGGGAGGCGCGGGGGGCCGTCGCGGGCTTGACCGCACGCGAGCGCGAGGTGCTGCGGCTGATCGTGGAGGGCGCGAGCAACAAGCAGGCGGCCCGGGTGCTGGGCATCTCGGCCCGCACGGTTGAGACCCACCGCGCCAGCGTGTTCGGGAAGCTGGGGGTGGCCTCCCTCGCGCAGCTCGTCCGGGTGTACCTCACCAGCGTGGGCGAGGGTCCGTAGTTCTACGGAGGCCGCCCGGGGGGAACGCGAATGGTGCCGCGCCCCGCGTCCGCGCCAGAGTGGGCGCATGAAGCGAATCCTGCCCGCCGTGCTCGCCCTGAGCCTGCCCGCCGCCCTCGCCCAGACGGCCCAGCCTGCCCAGGCCACCCCGGCGCCCCAGCCCGTTCAACTCGCCACCACGCCGACCGTGACCCAATCCAGCCTGAGCACGTCCGCCGCCGTCCGGATCGCCCAGCTCGCCGTGCAAAACTGTGCTCAGGACGGCTACAACGTCACGGCGACGGTGGTGGACCGGGCCGGGATCACGCTCGCCGTCGCCCGCGCCGAGAACGCCGGGCCGCACACGGTGGACGCCTCATCCCGCAAGGCGTATACCAGCGCGTCGGCACGCAACGCGACCTCGGCCATCGCGGAGAACATCCGCACCAACCCCGCCTCCGCCGAACTCGCCCGCATCGACCGTTTCCTCGTGCTGGCGGGCGGCGCGCCCATCCGCGTGAACAATGCGGTCGTCGGCGCGGTGGGCGTGGGCGGCGCCCCCAGCGGCACCATCGACGAGAAGTGCGCGACCGATGCCGTCGCCACCGTCCTGGGCCGGTGAAGTTCCTCCTGCTGGCCGCCCTGCTCGCCCTCCCCGCGGGAAGGGTGGGTGGGGCGGCCTCTTCCTCCCAGGTGAGCCGAGTGACCCTGAACGCCGAGCTGATCGAGGCCGCCGGTCGTGGGGACGCGGGGGCGGTCCGCGCCCTGCTGGCCCGCGGCGCGTCCCCGGGTGCCCGCCGGGCCGATGGCCGCACCGCCCTGACCGCCGCCGCGCTGGGCGATCACGTGGCGGTGGCCCGCCTCCTCGTGGACGCCGGGGCCGACCCTGACCCCCAGGATCAGGCACGGAACAACGCGCTGCTCGTGACGGGTGAGACGGGCAGCGTGGCGATGCTGCGCGAGGTGCTGCGGGCGGGGCCGGACCTCACGCGCACGAACCGCTTCGGCGGCACCGCCCTCATTCCGGCGGCGGACCGCGGCCACGTCGAGTACGTGCGCGAGCTTCTCAAGACGGGGGTCAACGTCGACCACGTGAACAACCTGGGCTGGACCGCCCTGCTGGAGGCGGTGCTCCTCGGGGACGGGGGCCCGCGTCACACCGAGATCGTCCGGCTGCTGCTCGCGGCGGGGGCGACTTCCGACCTGGCGGACCGTGACGGGGTGACCGCCCTGGAACACGCGCGGCGCCGCGGCTACGGCGGGATGGTGGCCCTCCTGGCGGCGGCACACTGATCCGGGGGTGAGCAGGTCTGGTGGACGGGCTCCCGGGGGTGGGTGGCTGTCGTGGGCTTCGGGGAGAGGAACGCTGGTCCGTTCGCCCCACCGGACCGGAGCGCGTGCCCGGTGCGGAACCGGGCGCCCGGCTCGCCGCCCGGCGTGAGGCGGACCTGCGCGCCGCAGTCCCGCGAGGCCACCCGCCGCACGAGGAAGCCCGTGGAAACGGGGGGATGGGTCCGGGTCCCGGCGCCGGGATAGGCGGGGCGCGGGGTCCGGCAGGGGGCGACGAGAGGCGCCCGCTTCCGGGGCTCCGCAGCATCTCCTTGCGGCCACGACCCGGGTCCACCGCCCTCCCACGAGCACGCCGGGCGGGGACGCTTCCCGTCTTCGTCAGGTCAGTTGGCGAAGCGCTCCTGTGCGCTCATCTGTCTGAAACAATGTGCGGGGTGGCGCGGTCGCCCGGAGGGTGAGGACGACCCGGACCGCAAGGAGGAGGCAACATGGACCCGTTCGGCTCGGAGATGAGGACCCCACGCCTGCGGGGCCGCGTGGTGGTCGTGACCGGAGCGGCCGGCGGCATCGGCCGGGCCGTCGCCCTGATGGCCGCGGGGGAGGGCGCCCGCCTGGTCCTCGCGGACGTCGACCGCGGGGGCGGTGAGGAGACGGCCCGGGCTCTCTCGGGCGGGGGCGGGGAGGCCCTGTTCGTGCCCTGCGACGTGTCCGACGCGGCCCAGGTTCGCCACCTGATGGACGAGGCCAGCCGCCACTTCGGCGGCCTCGACGTGCTGGTCAACAACGCCGGGATCGCGGGCGACGCCGTGCCGCTGCACGACCTCGACCCCGACGCCTGGGACCGGGTGATCGCCGTCAACCTGCGCGGGCCCTTCCTGTGCGCGAAGTACGCCCTGCCCCTCCTGATGCGGGGCGGTGGGGGCGTGATCGTGAACGTCGCCTCGACCTACGGCCTGATCGGCGCGCCCCTCGCCCCGGCGTACTGCGCCTCCAAGGGGGGCCTCGTGAATCTCACCCGCCAGCTCGCCGTGGACTACGGGGGGCGGGGCGTCCGCGTGAACGCGGTCTGCCCGGGCTACGTCGACACCGACATGGGCGGGCACCGCGCCCGGCTCCCCGAGGCCGAACGTCAGGCCGCCCAACAAAGACGCGAGGCGAACGCGGCCCGCCAGCCCCTCGGCCGCCAGGCCCACGCCGACGAGATCGCCCGCGCCGTCGTGTTCCTGGCCTCGGGTGACAGCTCGTTCATGACGGGCTCGGTCGTCACGGTCGACGGGGGCTGCACCGCCACCTTCAACCACGGCACAGGCTGAGCCCCGGTGGCCGTGCGGAGGGCGCGGGGGCACTTCCGGGCAGCCCGGGGGATCAGGCGCCCTGCCCCGCGGAAAGCTCGACCACCGTCACGCCCGCACCCGGGAAGCGGTCCATCGTCACCAGAGCGTCCGGGGCGTCCTCCAGCCCGATCCTGCGGCCGATCAGGCGCTCCGGCCGCAGGGCCCCCCGCTCGATCAATCCCAGCATCTCGGGGTAGGCGTGCGCGGCCATGCCGTGGCTGCCGTAAATCTCCAGCTCCCGCGCGATCACCCGGTCCATCGGAAGCGGGGGATGCCGCTGCTCGCCCAGCAGGAGCCCCACCTGCACGTGCCGCCCCCGGGTTCGCAGGCTCTCGACGGACTGGAAGCACGTCTGCGGGTGTCCCAGCGCGTCGAGCGACACGCGCACTCCCCCGGCGGTCAGGTCCCGGATCGCTCCCACCACGTCCGGGGTCGTGCGGCTGTTGAGAACCACCTCGGCCCCGAGTTCGCGGGCCAGCGCCAGTTTCTCGTCGTCGATGTCCACCGCGACCACCCGCGCCCCGACCGCCGCGGCGATCATCACGGCCGAGAGCCCCACCCCGCCGCAGCCGTGCACCGCCACCCACTCCCCGGCCCGCACCCGTCCCTGCTGAACCACCGCCCGGAAGGACGTGGCGAAGCGGCACCCCAGGCTCGCCGCCGTCACGAAGTCGAGCGCGTCCGGCAGCCGCACGAGGTTCCCCTCCGCGTGGTGCAGGGCCACGTACTCGGCGAAGGAGCCCCAGTGGGTGAAGCCGGGCTGAAACTGGCGCTCGCACACCTGCTGATGTCCCGAGCGGCACTCCGGGCAGCGCCCGCACCCCGAGACGAAGGGCACGGTCACCCGGTCGCCCACCCGCCAGCCCCGCACGCCCCGCCCCACCGCTACCACCGTCCCGGCGAGTTCGTGACCGGGCACGTGGGGCAGGGTGATGTCGGGGTCGTGGCCCATCCACCCGTGCCAGTCGCTGCGGCACACGCCCGTCGCGCCGACCTGAACGACCACGCCATCGACCGGGGGTGTGGGGTCGGGGACGGTGACGAGTTCGGGGCGGGCTCTGAACTCGCGGTACAAGGCGGCTCGCATGGGGCTGACTGTAGCGGGTGGGGGGTCAGGCGGGGTCGGGGGGCCGCCGCACGCTTCCCAGGAGCCCCTCCAGCCTGCCGCCCAGCCACAGCGCCAGCGCGTCCTCCCCGGCAGGTGTGACGATCTGGAGGCCGACCGGCAGCCCCGCCCGGTCAAAGCCCCCGTTCACGCTGTGGGCCGGAAAGCCCGTGAGGTTGTGCGGCCCGGTGCGCCGCGCCTCCGCCGCGCCCTCGCCCTCCACCACCGCCGGATCCTCCTGCGGGGCGACCCAGGGAGCGGTCGGGGTCAGGATGGCCTCGACCTCCCCGAAGACCCGTGCGAAGCTGCGGGCCAGGTGGCGGCGGTACTGCCCGGCGCGCACGTGCGTCACGGCGGGCACCGCAAAGCCGAGTTCGAGCTGGGCGCGGGTGGCGGGGGCGTAGTCCTCCGGCCGTTCCGCGATCCAGCGGGCGTGAACCGCGCTCGCCTCGGGAAGCAGGACGTTCAGCAGCGCGGCGTCGGCGAGGTCGAGCCCCGGCACCTCAACGTCGGTCACGACGGCGCCCACCTCCCGCAATACCCCGCAGGCCCGGCCGAACACGTCCCTCACCCCGGCCTCCACCTCCGCCCCCTCGGTGTGGGTCCGCAGCACCCCCACCCGCAGCCCGCTCAGGTCCCGTTCCAGCGCGAAGGAGCGCCCCGTCAGCACCTCCAGCAGCACCCGCGCGTCCTCGCTCGTGCGGGCGAGGGGACCCGCGTGGTCGAGGGACCACGAGAGGGGGAAAACCCCGTCCAGCTCCACCAGCCCATAACTCGGCTTGAGCCCCGCCACCCCGCAGTAGGCCGCCGGGATGCGGATCGAGCCGCCCGTATCCGTCCCCACCGCCGCGAAGCACAGCCCCGCCGCGACTGCCGCCGCCGAGCCCCCGCTTGACCCGCCCGCCGTGCGCGACACGTCCCAGGGGTTGTTCGTCTGCCCGTGGTCCGGGTGGACGATCCCGTAGGCGAACTCCAGCAGGTTCGTCTTGCCGACGAGCACCGCGCCCGCCGTCTCTAACCGGGTCGTGACGGCCGCGTCCCGCTCGGGCACATGGTCCGCCCAGATGCGCGAGCCGCAGGTCGTGGGCACCCCCGCCACGTCCACGAGGTCCTTGAGGGCGACGGGGACCCCGTGCAGCGGCCCCCGGTCCAGGCCGCCGCGCAACTCCGCCTCGGCCCGCTCTGCCTCCAGAAGCGCCCGCTCCGCCGTGACGGTGATGAAGGCGTTCAGGACGGGGTTCAGCCGTTCTATACGTTCCAGGGTAAACCGCGTGACCTCACCGGGAGAGAGGGAGCCGTCCCGGTAACGCCTGCCCAGCTCGGCGACGGAGAGGAAGAGCACGTCGTCATCCACGGCGCTCCTCCGGCCAGGGCGGGCCCAGGGCGCTCAGCGGACCGAGGTCGAGTGCGGCGATCCGCGCGTCCCCCTCCAGGACCGACTGGAGCAGCGGCACGAGGTCCGCCGCCCGTTCCGGGGGTAACTCCAGTCCGGCGAGGCGGGCGAGCCTCCACACGAGGTCCGGCGTCAGGTCCTCGCTCATTTGGCGAGGTAGGTATTGACGAAGACGTTGTTGCCCAGGGGCGTCTGCACGAAGCCGCGCACGTTCTTCGCCAGCGCCACCGGGAAGGGCTGCTCGTACAGGAAGACCATCGGGGCGGCGTTCACGTAGAGGTTCTGGATGCGCTTGTAGAGGGCCGCGCGCCGCGCGGGGTCGGTCTCGCGCTGGCTCTGGGCGAAGAGGCTGTCCACCTCTTTACTTTGAAACCCCGTGTGGAAGGACTCGGCGGAGCTGTAGACCGCCGCGTAGGCCGTGAGTTCGTTGGGATCGGCGATGTCGTCGTTCCAGTAGTTCATCTGCATCTGGAAGTCGTTCGCCTGGTAGCGCCCGTTGGCGGTCGCGCTCTCAAGCTGTTCGATCTTGAGCTGAACGCCGAGTTGCCCCCACATCTGCTGAAGGGCGGTCGCCAGCGCGAGTTGATCCGCGTTCCCCGCCACGACCTGGAGGGAGAGGGACAGGCCCGGCTTCGCCCCCGAGGCCGCGAAAAGCTGCTTGGCCTTGTTCAGGTCGAACGTGTACGTGTTCTGCGGCGAGAAAAGGGGCGTGGCGCTCGACAGGTACGACCCCATCGGCTTGCCGTTCCCGAAGGTCACGAGCCCGATCAGGGCCTTCTTGTCCGTCGCGTAGTTCAGCGCCTGCCGCAGCTTGACGTTGGCGAGCGGATTGGCCGACCCGTCCTTGAGCCTCGGGCGGTTGTTGAGCACCACGAACGTCACCCGCGTCGAGGGGAAGAGCTGCATGTTGAGCTTGGGATTGGCCTTGAGCTCCGCCACCCGCGAGAAGGGGATGAACTCGGCGCCCTGCAACTCGCCCGCCTGGAGTTTGAGGATGCGGGTATTGTCGTCGGGGATGATCTCGAAGCGCACGGCGTCGAGGTACGGCAGGGGCTGGCCGTCCGCCCCCTTCTGCCAGTAACGCGGGTTGCGCTTGAGGGTCATGGAGGAGCCGCGCTTCCACTCGCTCAGGACGAAGGGGCCGGAGCCGACCGGCCTCTCCCCCACCGCCCGCGCCCGCTCGGCGTCCGTCTTGCCGGGCGCGTTCGCATAGAGCTTGCGGGGCACGATGGCCGAGTTGAAGGTCGCCAGCGCCGCCGTGAGGGAGGGGTCGGGGTTCTTGAGGGAGAGCACGACCTGATTGCCCCTCGCCGTCACGCTGGCGATGCTCCCGAGCAGGAAGTTCCACGCCCCGTTGTCGGGCTTGCGCGCCCGGTCGAGCGAGAACTTCACGTCGTCGGCGGTCACGGGCGAGCCGTCCGAAAAGGTCACGCCGGGGCGGAGGGTGAGAGTCAAGGTCTTCCCGTCCCCCGAGAAGCCGTAACTCGACGCCAGGCCGGGCCGCAGCCCCTTGCCCCCCGGCCCCGTCTGGATCAGCGTGTCGTAGAGGTTGGTCAGAATCCAGATGTCGAGGTTCGCGTCCGTGAACACCGGGTCGAGCAGCAGCGAATCCGCGTAGCGCCCGTACGTCAGCGTGCCGCCGCGCTGCGGGGCCGGAGTCTGTGCGCTCAGGCTGACGGAGGCGAGCAGGCAGGAAGCGAGCAAGAGGGTGGCGCGGCCAGGAAGGGTTCGCATGGGCAGCCTCCAGAACAGGGGGTGGGACGCGCGGAAGTGTTATGCCGAACGGGGCGGGTGTACTGGAAGGAGAGTGGCCCCATCGTTGTCCTTTCGGGCGATCCAGGCCATGATTCGTCCAGACATGCCGGTGGCCGCTTGACCACTGCGGAGTCGGCCGTTACAGTCTTCCATAACACCCTCATCCTCATGGCGTGACACCTCGGGTGCGCCCGGCGTTCGTTCCCCCCCCGCTCTTGTTCTCGGAGGTCCGCATGAACCGATTCGCCCGCCTGACGCTCGCCCTCGGTGCCGCCCTGACCCTCGGTTCCTCGCTCGCCGTGACGCGGGGCGGAACGCTGGTGTATGGCCGCTACGCCGACTCGCTCTTTCTCGACCCGGTGCTCAACGACGCCAACCTCGACATCTGGATTCTGACCAACCTCTACGACACGCTGCTCCAGCCCAGCCCGGACGGCCGCAGTGTCCGGCCCGGCCTCGCCACCCGCCAGGTGGTGAGCCCCGACGGCAAGACGATGACGCTGACCCTGCGGCCGGGCATCCGGTTCGCCAACGGCACGCCCATCACCGCCGGGGACGTGAAGTGGTCCCTCGACCGGGCGCGCAACCCGAATAACGGCGCGTGGAACGGCTCGCTGGCCTCGATCAACTCGATCACCGCCCAGGGCAACACGGTCGTGCTGAACCTCAAGAACCCCGACCCCACCCTGCCCGCCGCGCTGGCGACCTTCAACGCGGCGATCATGCCGCAAAAGCTCTTCACCGCCGCCCCCGGCGGGACCGACGCCGAGAAGGCCAAGGCGTTCGCGGAAAAGCCCGTCGGCTCGGGCCCCTTCGTCCTGAGCGAGTGGAAGCGCGGCTCGTACATGGTCCTCAAGCGCAACCCCTACTACTGGCAGCGCGGCGAGGACGGCAAGGCCCTGCCGTACCTCGACGCCGTGCGTTTCGAGATCATCCCCGACGACAACACGCGCATCCTCAAGTTGCAGGCGGGCGAGTTGCAGGGCGCCGAGTTCATCCCGCTCTCGCGCGTGGCGGAGCTGCGGAACAACCCCCGGATCAACATGCAGCTCTTCCCCTCCACCAAGGTCAACAACATCCTGATGAACAACCGCCCGAAGCTGAATAGCGGGGCGGCCAACCCGATGTCCGACGTGCGGGTGCGGCAGGCGCTGAACTACGCGACGAACAAGGACGCCCTGATCCAGGTCGTGACCTACGGGACGGGCAAGCCGATGCGGTCGTACATGTCGGCCACCACGCCGCTGTTCGCCGCGCAGCCGGGCTACCCCTACGACGTGAACAGGGCCAGGCAGCTCCTCCAGGCGGCGGGCTTCGGCAACGGCTTCGAGGTGACCTGCCTCGCCACCTCGGGGAGCGCCGACGACCTCGCGCTGCTCACGGCCCTCCAGCAGATGTGGGGGCAGGTCGGCGTGCGGCTCAAGATCGAGCAGCTCGACGCGGCCACGAAGACGGCCCGCTACCGCGCCAACGACTTCCAGATGCGGACCGCCGCGTGGACGAACGACATCAACGACCCCAGCCAGATCACGAGCTACTTCGCGATCTACGACAACGTGGAGAGCCTGCACACCGGCTTCAAGAATGCCGAGGTGGAGAGGCTTTTCGCGCAGAGCCAGGCCGAGACGAGCGCCATCAACCGCGCCTCCCAGTACCGCCGCATTCAGGACATCTACATGAAAGCCGCGCCCATCGTCTTCCTGTACGAGACGCCGTACCCGGTCGCGCTGGCGAAGAACGTCCGCAACTTCGTGCAGATTCCGCTGGGCAACAACATCTTCACGGCCACGTCGCTGGAGAAGTGAAGAGGGGGCTCTGACGAGCCGTTTTTCTGCACGCCAGGCCCGCTCACCCTCACCCCGACCTCCCCCCTCTGCCTCGCGGCTTTGCGAGTCAAGGGGGAGGAGTGAAAAGCTTTTGCCCGGTGCTCCCGTGATGCGGCGCCCACCTTCCGAACCACGTTCCCAGAGGTTCCTATGCGATGGACCTACGTCCTCACGCGCCTGCTGCAAATGATTCCCACGCTGATTCTCGCGGCGGTGCTGGTGTTCATCCTGGTGCGGCTGCTGCCCGGCGACCCGGCGAGCGCCATCCTGGGCGACCGCGCCACGCCCGAGATCGTGGAGCGCACCCGGCGTGAACTCGGCCTCGATCAGCCGCTGGTCGTGCAGTTCGCGCGGTTCGCCGGGCGGCTGCTCCAGGGCGATTTCGGGATCAGCACCAGCCTCAAGGTGCCCGTGCTGCGACTCATCGCCGAGCGGCTGCCCGTCACGCTGTTTCTCACCGTGTACGCCGCCGTCCTGGGGGCGCTGCTGGCGGTGCCGCTCGCGGTGCTGGCGGCGGTGCGGAGGAACACCTGGGTGGACGGGGTGATCCGGGCGGTCTTTCAGGTCGGCCTCTCGCTGCCGGTGTTCTACATCGCCCTGCAACTGCTCACCCTGCTGGGCGCGCGGCTGGGGTGGTTTCCCATCGGCGGGTACGGTGAGACCTTCGGCGAGCACCTGTACTACCTCTTCCTGCCTGCCCTGACGCTGGGCTTCAACCTCGCGGCGGTGCTCATGCGGACCCTGCGCGCCTCGGTGATCGAGGTGCTGACCGCCGAGTACGTGGATTTTGCAAGAGCAAAAGGGTTGCGTTCGCGGGTGATCATGACGCGGCACGTCCTGAGGAACGCGATGATCTCCACCGTCACGCTGCTCGGGCTGAACATCGGGGCGCTGATCGGCGGGGCGGTGATCACCGAGAGCGTGTTCGCCATCCCGGGCGTCGGGCGGCTGATGGTGGACGCGATCTTCGGGCGCGATTATCCGGTGATCCAGGGGTTGACGCTGATGTTCGCGGTGCTCGTCTCCCTCGTCTTCCTGATGACCGACCTCGTGCACGCCCGCCTCGACCCGAGGGCGCAACATGCTTAGGGGCGCGGACGCGGCGGCCACCGCACCGCTGCCGAGGGCCTCGGCGCGGCGCTTCCGGCCCAAGCCGACCCTGGTCGCGGGGCTCGCCATCCTCGGCGTGCTGATCTTCGCGGCGCTGTTTCCCGGCGCCCTCGCCACGCACAGCCCCACCGACTTCGACTACACCGCGATCCTCAAGGGGCCGAGTGGGGCGCACCTCTTCGGCACCGACAACTTCGGGCGCGACGTGTACTCGCGGGTGGTGTACGGGGCGAGGATCGACCTCCAGATCGCCCTGTTCACGACCCTCTTTCCCTTCCTGTTCGGCAGTCTGATGGGCGCGGTGACGGGCTTCACGGGCGGGTGGCTCGACGCGGTGTTCGGGCGGCTGGCCGATCTGGTGGTCGTGTTTCCCTTCCTGGTGCTCGTGATCGCCATCGTCGCGGTGCTGGGGCCGGGGCTCGGCAATCTCTATCTGGCGGTGAGTGCGGTGGGCTGGGTGACCTACTGGCGGCTGGTGCGCGGGGAGGTGCTGGCGCAGAAGAGGGCCGAGTACGCCCAGGCCGCGCGGGTGATGGGCTACAGCCCGTCGCGCACGCTGCTGCGCCACCTGCTGCCGAACGCGATCACGCCGAGCATCGTCTACCTGATGACCGACATGAGCCTGGGTATCCTGCTCGGGGCGTCGCTGGGGTACCTGGGCCTGGGCGCGCAGCCGCCGACCCCCGAGTGGGGCGTGATGGTCGCGGACGGCAAAAACTTCATGGCGAGCGCGTGGTGGGTCTCGACCTTCCCCGGCCTGGCGCTGACGCTCGCGGGCGTCGGCTTCAGCCTGATCGGCGACGGCCTCGCGGACGCCCTGAGGCCCCGGTCATGACGGCGACGCTGACGGACACGACCCTCTCCGTGCGCGACCTCCAGGTGCGCTTCGTCACCCCACGCGGGGTCCTGAACGCGGTCCGCGGCGTGACCTTCGACCTGCGACCCGGCGAGGTGCTGGGGCTGGTAGGTGAGTCGGGCTCAGGCAAAAGCGTGACCCTGCGGGCCCTGCTGCGGCTGCACCGGCCACCCACGCAGGTGAGCGGGGAGGTGCACTGGAACGGGCAGAACCTCCTGGCCCTCCCCGAGCCCCGGCTGCGCTCCGTGCGCGGCGGGCAGATCGGCATGATCTTTCAGGAGCCGATGACGGCCCTCAATCCCGTGCTGACGGTGGGCGAGCAGATCGGCGAGAACCTGCGGGAACACGCCCGGCTGACGGGCCGCTCGGCGCGGGAGCGGGCGACCGAACTCCTCGACCTGGTGGGCATTCCCGCCCCCGCCGCGAGACTGCGCGACTACCCCCACCAGTTCTCGGGCGGGATGCGCCAGAGGGCCATGATCGCCATCGCGCTCGCCTCCGAGCCGAGGGTGCTCCTCGCGGACGAGCCCACCACCGCGCTCGACGTGACGATCCAGGATCAGATTCTGCGGTTGCTGCTCCGGCTGCGCGACCAGATGGGCATGAGCCTGATTCTCGTCACGCACGACCTCGGGGTGGTGGCGCAGACCTGCGACCGGGTGGCGGTGATGTACGCGGGGAAGCTGGTGGAGACGGCGCCCGTCCAGGGGCTCTTCCGCGCGCCGAAACACGCCTACACCCTGGGCCTGCTGCGCTCGCTGCCGGAGGGGGGAGACCGCCGGGTGCCCCTCCAGCCCATCCCCGGCTCGCCGCCCAACCTGCTCGCCCTTCAGGACGCCTGCCCCTTCGTGCCGCGCTGTGCCTACGCGACCCTCAAGTGTCAGGTCGGGGAGCCGCCGCTTATTGAGGTCGCCCCCGGTCGCTTCAGCGCCTGCGTCCACCACGAAGAGCTGCCGAGGCCGGAGGTGCGGGGATGACGGCTTACGAGAACGTGGTCGCCGCCGAGCAGAACGCACCCGGCGAGGTCATCCTCACCGTGCAGGGGCTGAACAAGTTCTTCCCGGCGCCGTACTCACCGATAGACCGGCTGCGCGGCGTTCCAAAACGGGTCGTCCGCGCCCTCAACGACGTGAACCTCGACGTGCGGCGGGGCGAGACGCTGGGGCTGGTGGGCGAGTCGGGGTGCGGCAAGTCCACCCTCGCGCGCTGCCTGGTGCGGCTGCATACCGCCGATGCGGGCAGCGTCACCTTCGAGGGCCGGGACGTGCTGGGGCTGAGGGGGTCGGAGCTGCGGGCGTACAACCGCCGGGTGCAGATGATCTTCCAGGACCCCTTCTCGTCCCTCAACCCACGCATGACGGTGGGGCAGACGTTGCGTGAGGCGCTGAGCGTGCACAAGATGCGTCCTCCTGCCGAGATTCCCGCCCGGGTGCGCGAACTCCTCTCCCTCGTCGGCCTGCCCCCGGAGGCGGAGGGACGGCTCCCCCACGAGTTCTCGGGCGGGCAGCGGCAGCGCATCGGCATTGCCCGCGCTCTCGCCGTCGAGCCCCAGTGCCTCGTCGCGGACGAACTCGTCTCGGCCCTCGACGTGAGCGTGCAGGCGCAGGTCGTGAACCTGCTGCTGGAGTTGCAGGAGCGGCTGGGGCTGACGGTGCTCTTCGTCGCGCACGACCTGCGGCTGGTGCGTCACCTCTCGCACCGGGTCGCGGTGATGTACCTGGGGTCGGTGGTGGAGGTCGCGGGCACGGACGACGTGTTCGAGCGGCCCAAGCACCCCTACACCCAGGCCCTCCTCGCCGCCGCCCCGAAACTCGACCCCGCGCACCGGACGGACGCGCCCGCCGTGGAGGGCGAGATTCCCAGCCCCCTGAACGTGCCGAGCGGCTGCCCCTTCCGCACGCGCTGCCCGCACGCCTTCGAACGGTGTGTAACGGAAAAGCCTGCGCTGCTGGAGACAGACCCGGGACAGTACGTCGCGTGTCACCTGTACGACCCACGCCCGGGGCAGGTCGCCCGATGAATCCGGCGGCCTCTGCCCAGGAGACGGCGGCGCGCTTCGCCTTCCACATCGACCGCTCGCTGGCGGTGCCGGTGGGGGTGCAACTGCGCGGGCAGATCGAGTACGGGGTGGCCTGCGGGGAGATTCCGCGCGGGGCGCAGATGCCCTCCGTGCGCGAACTCTCGCAAGACCTCGGCCTCGCGCACGTGACGGTGGCGGGCGTGTACAAGGAGCTGGGGCAAAAGGGGCTGCTCACCACCTCGCCGGGGCGCGGCACCTTCGTCGCGGACGGGCAGGGCACGCCGGGGCGGGACCTCGCGGGGCTGCACCGGGCGGTGGAGCGGCTGCTCGCGGAGGCGGAGCGGCTGGGCTTCACCCCGGGGGAGGTCTCGCAGGCCCTGGGAACGCGGCTGGGCCGTCCGCGCAGCCCCGGGCGCCCGCTGCGCCTCGCCTTCGTCGGCATCTTCCCGGAGGCGACGCGCTTTTACGTGGACGAGCTGCGAATGCGGCTCCCACCCGGGGACCGCATCGAGGCGCTGACCGTGCAAGACCTCCTGAACGACGCGGTGGCGGCCCGCGCGTCGGAGGCCGACCTCGTGGTCACCCTCGGGCACCGGGAGGCGCAGGTGCGCGACCTGCTGGGCGGGCCCCCCGTCGTGTCGGTGCAGTTCATCCCGGCGGACTTCACCCGCACCGCCCTCGCCGCCCTGAGTCCCCTGACGCGGCTGGGGCTGGTCGTCACCTTCGAGGACTTCCTGCCCACCATGCGGGCGGGGGTCTCGCGCTTCGCCCCGCACATCGACCACGTTCGGGCCGTCACCCTGGGCAGCCCGGAGCTTCCCGAGCTGCTGCGCGGCAGCGACGTGATCGTGTACGCCACCGGCTCGGAGCGGGTGGTGGCCGAGCTGCCCAGTGGCACCCAGGCCTTCGAGTACCGCCACGTCCCCGACCCCCGCGCGGTGGAGGCCCACCTCCTGCCCCTGATCGAGGAGCGGCGGATGCGGCTCGACGCCCAAGACCGTGCCTCCGAAGAAAGGACTCCCGATGCGAATTGACGACATGAACTGGATGCAGGTCGAGGAGCACCTGACCCGCGACGACCGCTGCGTGCTGCCCCTCGGCAGCACCGAGCAGCACGCCTACCTCAGCCTGTGCGTGGACAACACCCTGCCCTCGAAGCTGGCCCAGGACGCCGCCGAACCGCTCGGGGTGCCCGTCTTCCCGGTGCTGCCCTACGGGATCACGCCGTATTTCCGCGCCTACCCCGGCTCCGTCACGCTGCGGGTGAGCACCTACCTCGCCGTCGTGCGCGACCTTCTCGACGGCCTGTTCGAGACGGGCTTCCGCCGCATCCTGATCGTGAACGGGCACGGCGGCAACTCGCCCGCGCAGGGCTTCGTCGGCGAGTGGATGGCCGACCACCCGGAGGCGCGCGTCAAATTCCACAACTGGTGGAACGCGCCGCGCGTGTGGGCGAGGGTGCAGGAGACCGACCCCAACGCCTCGCACGCCTCGTGGATGGAGAACTTCCCCTGGACGCGGCTGGAGGGCGTGAGGCTCCCCGACGGGGAGAAGCCGATGGCGGACCTCGACCGCCTGCGCCTGCTCCCTCCCCGCGAGCTGCGCGACTACCTGGGGGACGGCAACTACGGCGGCAAGTACCAGCGCCCCGACGAGGACATGCGGGCGATCTGGGACGTGGCCGTGCAGGAGACGCGCGACCTGTTGGAGGGTGGCTGGGGCGAGAACTCGGCGCCCGCCCCCGTCGGCTTCGGGCGGGGGCGACCATGAGGTTGCTGATCTGGGGAGCGGGGGCCATCGGAGGAACCATCGGGGCGCATCTGGTCCGTGAGGGGCACGACGTGACCTTCGTGGACCGGGCTGCGGAACACGTGGACGCGCTGAACACGCAGGGGCTCAGGATCGAGGGGCCGATCACCGGGTTCACCGTCCCCGCCGTCGCCGCCACCCCCGAGGGCCTCACCGGGCAGTGGGACCGGGTGCTCCTCTGCACCAAGGCGCAGGACACCGAGGGGGCGGCCGTCGCCCTCGCGCCCCATCTCTCGCAGGGCGGGTGCGTCGTGTCGGTGCAAAACGGGCTCAACCCCCTCACGCTGGCGGAACACTTCGGGCCAGAGCGCGTGCTGGGCAGCTTCGTCAACTTCGGCGCGGACTACCTCTCGCCGGGCGTGATTCACTACGGGGGGCGGGGCGCGGTCGTGATCGGCGAACTCGGCGGGACAATGAGCGACCGGGCGCGGGCCCTGTACGCGGCGTTTCAGCAGTTCGAGCCCAACGCCGTCCTCACCCCCAACATTCTCGGCTACCTGTGGGGCAAGCTCGCCTACGGGGCGCAACTGTTCGCCACCGCCCTCACCAACGACGGGATCGCGGACGCCCTCGCCCGGCCCGAATACCGCCCCCTCTACAGCGAGATCGCCCGCGAGGTGCTGCGGGTGGCGACCGCCGGAGGGATCAGGTTGGAGGGCTTCAACGGCTTCGACCCGACCGCCTTCCTGCCCGGCGCGTCCGAGGAGACCTCCCAGCGCTCCCTGGACGACATGGTGGCCTTTAACCGGAAGAGCGCCAAGACGCACAGCGGCATCTGGCGCGACCTGGCCGTGAGAAAACGGCGCACGGAAGCGGACGCCCAACTCGGTCCCATCGTCGCCTTCGGGGAAAGGTGGGGCGTACCGACTCCCCTCACCGCCCGATTGATCGAACTCGTGCACGATCTGGAGGAGGGGCGGCGGGCTTTCGGCACGGCCAACCTCGACGAGTTGCGCGCCGTGATGGCGGTGCGGGCGTGAGGCGAGCCGCGTCCATTTCCGTCCGGTTCGGTGGTGTTCCGAACCGGACTCCACTTCCCGCGACCCCCCTCTGTCTCCTGCTCGCTCCGCTCGGAGAATTCCCGCGCACCGCACGGAAATGTTCGGAGGCTTTATGAACATCCGTTTCGACGGGCAGACGGTGATCGTCACCGGGGCGGCCCACGGCTTCGGGCGCGCGATCTCCCTCGCCTTCGCCGAACGCGGCGCGAACGTCTGGGCCTGCGACGTGAACCGCGACGGCTTGGCGATGACCGAGCAGCAGGCACAGGAGAGGAACATGCCGCTGAACGTCCGCGTGGTGGACGTGGCCGACCGCGAGATGGTGCGGGCCTTCGTGCAGGAGGCGGGTGCGGGGGCGCGGGTGGACGTGCTCGTCAACAACGCGGGCGGCGTGCTCGGCCAGGTCGGGCGCCCCCTGGAAGAGATCGGCGAGGACGACTGGCACGCGATCTTCCGGGTGAACGTGGACGGTGCCTTTTATTTCGCGCAGGCGGTCGCACCCTTCATGAAGGCGCGGGGCTCCGGGCGCATCGTCAACATCTCCAGCGGGGCGGGGCTGGGGGTCAGCCTGACCGGCATTCAGGCGTACGCGAGCGCCAAGGCCGCTCAGATCGGCCTGACGCGGCAACTCGCGCACGAACTCGGCCCCTTCGGCATCACCGTGAACAACGTCGCGCCGGGCTTCGTGCGGAGCAACCCGACGACCGAGCGGCAGTGGGAGAGCTACGGCGAGGAGGGGCAGAGAAAGCTGGTCGAGGGCATCGCGATGAAAAAACTCGGCACGCCCGACGACATCGCCCACGCCGTCCTCTTCTTCGCCTCCGAGTACGCGGGGTGGGTCACCGGGCAGGTGCTCAGCGTGGACGGGGGCCGGTGATGGAAGACGTTCTGGCGCATCTCGACGGGCGGAAGGACGCGAGCCTGGTCGATCTCCTCACCTTCGCCTCCATCCCCAGCGTGAGCACCGATCCCGAGCGGCGCGGGGACGTGCGGCGTGCGGCCGGGTGGCTCGCCGACCGCCTGCGTACCGCCGGACTTCCGACCGTGGACATTCTCGAAACGCCCGGTCATCCCGTCGTGTACGCCGAGTGGCTGGGGGCAGCGGACGCGCCCACCGTCCTCGTCTACGGCCACTACGACGTGCAACCGCCCGATCCCCAGGGCCGCTGGCAGAGCCCGCCCTTCACGCCGACCGTGCGGGGGGAACGGGTCTACGGGCGCGGCGTCTCGGACGACAAGGGGCCGCTGCTGATCCCGGTGCAGGTGGCCGAGGCGTTTTTCCGGACGCGGGGAACGCTCCCCCTCAACGTCAAATTCCTCTTCGAGGGCGAGGAGGAGGTCGGCAGCCCCAACCTCGCGCCGTTCGTGCGGGCACACGCGGAGAGGCTGCGTGCGGACGTGGTGCTCTCCGCCGACGGGGGGATGTGGCGGGCGGACGTGCCTACTTTGACGGTCAGCTCGCGGGGCATGACCGGGCTGGAGCTGACCCTGCGCGGCCCCGGCAAGGACCTGCACTCGGGGCGGCACGGGGGCGCGGTGCAAAACCCGCTGCACGCGCTGGCCTCGCTCATCGCCGGATTGCATGACGAGCGGGGCAGAGTAGTGGTGGACGGTTTCTATGACGACGTGCAGGAATTGCAGGGCGACGAGCGGGCCAGTCTCCGCGCCCTGCCCTTCGACGAGGACGCCTACCGCGCGGAGGTGGGAGCCTCCGAACTTTTTGGCGAGCCTGGCTATGCCACCCTCGAACGCCTGTGGACCCGCCCGACGCTGGAGGTCAACGGGATGTGGGGCGGTTACACCGGGGAGGGCAGCAAGACGGTGTTGCCGAGCGAGGCGCACGCCAAGATCACCTGCCGCCTCGTGGCGAACCAGGACCCGGAAAGGGTGACGGCAGCAGTGGTCCGCCACCTGGAAACGCATCTCCTGCCCGGCGTGACGCTCGACGTTCGCCCCTCGGATCACGGCGCGCGTGCATATCGCATTCCTGCCGATCAACCGGCCCTGCGCGCGGCCCGCAAGGTGCTGACCCAGGTCTACGGCCAGCCTCCTCTCGAAGTCGGCATGGGCGGCTCCATCCCCATCTGCGAGGTGTTCCAGCGTGAACTGGGCCTCGAAACCGTCTTCTTCTCCTTCGCGGTGGGCGACGAGGACATCCACGCGCCGAACGAGTTCTTCCGCATTCCCCGGCTGTACGAGGGGCAGCAGGCGTGGGCCCGGCTCTGGCAGGAACTCGCGGTGAGGGAGGCCGCCCCGGCATGAACGACCTGAACGCCCAACTCGCGCAGATCAACGACCTGCTGTGTGTGATCAACGTGCTCAACTGGGACGCCCGGACGCAGATGCCGCCGGGTGGAAACGAGACGCGAGGGCATCAACTCGCCACCGTGAGCGCCATCGCCCAGGAAAGGCTGACCTCCCCGGCGTTGCGGACGGCGTTGGGGGAGGCTGAAGCGAAGTTCCCCACCCTCGACGACCGCGAGGCCCGCGCCGTGCGGCAGACGCGCGAGGCGGTGGACCTTCTTTCCCGCATCCCCGCCGACCTGACCCGGGACCTCGCCGAGACGAAAAACCGGGCGCAGGCGGTGTGGGCGCGGGCCAAGGGGGACAACGACTTCGCCGCCTTCGCCCCCGAACTCGAACGGATGGTGGCCCTGAATCGCCGCCTAGCCGACGCCATCGGGTACGAGGAGCACCCCTACGACGCCCTCGTGCGGCAGTACGAGCCGGGGATGACGGCCGGGACGCTGCAAACCTTGTTCGCTCAGCTCAGGGCCGGACTCCTGCCCCTCCTGAACGAGATTCGCGCCGCCCCCGAGCCGCGCGCCGACTTCCTGACCCGCGACTACCCGGAAGACCGGCAACGCGCCTTCGCCCTCGAAATGGCCCAGGCGTTCGGCTACGACCTCTCCCGGGGACGGCTGGACGCCTCCGCCCACCCCTTCGAAATTTCCTTCACCCGGCAAGACGTACGGATCACGACCCGCTACCGCCGCGACTTCCTGCCCGGCGCCCTCTTCGGCACCCTGCACGAGACGGGACACGCGCTGTACGAGCAAAACATTGACCCGGCCCTCACCCGCACGGTGCTCGCCTCGGACCTGCTCGGCCTGTATGCGGTGGGCGGCACGAGTTACGGCACCCACGAGAGCCAGTCGCGGCTGTGGGAGAACCGGGTGGGCCGCTCGCGGGCCTTCTGGGCGCACCACTTCTCCCGTTTGCAAGCAGTCTTCCCCGACCAACTCGCTGACGTGACCGATGAGGAGTTCTGGCGGGCCGTGAACCGCGTGCGTCCCTCCCTGATCCGGGTGGAGGCGGACGAGATGACCTACGACCTCCACATCATGCTGCGGGTGGAGTTGGAGATGGCGCTGATCGAGGGCAGCCTGAGCGTCCCCGACCTCCCCGAGGCGTGGAACGCGAAGGTGCAGGAGTACCTGGGCATCACCCCGCCCGACTTCGCCTCCGGTGTCTTGCAGGACATCCACTGGTCGGCGGGCCTCTTCGGCTCCTTCCCGACCTACACGGTGGGGAACGTCATGGCCTCGCAGTTCTACGCGGCGGCGCGGGAGGGCGTGCCGGGGCTGGAGGACAGCTTGACGCGCGGCGAATACGCGTCCCTGCGCGAGTGGCTGACCGAACACGTCTACCGGCATGGACGGACCTACAGCCCCGCCGAACTGCTGGAACGGGCGACGGGTGAGGGACTCAATCCAGCGCCTTACCTCGCCTACCTGCGCGGCAAGTATGCCGAGCTGTACACCCTCACCCCTCAAGGAGAACGCGCATGAGTGAATCTATTCAAGGCAAGGTCGCTGTTGTCACGGGAGCGTCCTCCGGCATTGGCGAGGCGACCGCACTCGCGCTGGCCGGGGCAGGTGCGAGAGTCGTGCTGACTGCCCGGCGGCAGGAACGGTTGGACGCGCTCGCCGGTCGGATTCGGGAGGCGGGGGGTGAGGCCGAGGTCGCCGTCGCGGACGCCTCCGACGAGGGCCAGACGCGCGGGGTGATCGATCACGCCTCTCAAGCCTTCGGCGGCGTGGACATCCTCGTCAACAACGCCGGGCTCATGCTCCTCGGCCCCGTTACGGACGCCGACACCGAGGACTGGCGGCGGATGGTCCACCTCAACCTGCTCGGCCTGATGTACGCCACGCACGCGGCCATTCCCAGCATGAAGGCGCGGGGCGGCGGGCACGTCGTCAACATCTCCTCGGTGTCGGGGCGGGGCGCGAGTCCCCTCTCGGCGGGGTACAGCGCGACGAAGTGGGGGGTGGGCGGCTTCAGCGAGGGGCTGCGCCAGGAGGTGAGACTGCACGGCATCCGCGTCACGGTGATCGAGCCGGGCGTCGTCCGCACCGAGCTCACCGACCACATCACCCACACGGAGACGAAGACGACCTACGAGGGCCGCATCGCCCAGATGACTCCGCTGGAACCGGAGGACATTGCCGCCGCCGCCCTGTACGCGGTGACGCAGCCGCAGCGGGTGAACGTCAACGAAATCCTGATCCGGCCGCTCGACCAGGGCTGAGGTCCGCTGCCGCTGGCCGCCTCCGGATCGGCAGGCTGTGAGGGACGCTGGCTGTCAGGCTTGACGGTGGGTCAGGACTCGCCCGGAAGAGCTGCCCTGTCTCGTATGCCCACCGCGTCCGCCCTCACCCCTCCCCTGCCGTGAGCAGTTCGACCGGCAGGCCGGGGTCGAGGTTCCCGCCGCTGAGCACGGCCACCAGCGGTCCCGCCTCGCCCAGCTCCGCGCGGTGGTAGAGCGCCGCCGCGACGGTCACGGCCCCACTCGGCTCGGTGACGAGGCGGGCACGCAGCGCCGCGTCCCTCGCCGCCCGCCGCAACTCCGCCTCGGTGACGGTCACGATGTCGTCCACGAAGGCCCGCACATGCGCCCAGGTCAGCTCGCCGAGTTGCTGCACGCGCAGGCCGTCCGCCAGGGTGGCGCCCACCTGCTCGGCCGGGTACGCGACGCGCTCGCCGCGCCGCAGGCTGTCGCGGGCGTCGGCGGCCAGCTCGGGCTCCACGCCGATCACCCGCACGTCCGGGCGTTGCAGCTTGAGGGCGGCGGCCACCCCGGAGATCAGCCCGCCGCCGCTGACGGGGACGAGCACCGTGCCCACGCCGGGCAGGTCTTCGAGAATCTCCAGGCCCACGGTGCCCGCCCCGGCGATGATCCGGGCGTCGTCGTAGGGCGGGATGGGCGTCAGGCCGCGCTCCCGCCCCAGCTCCCCGGCGCGGCGTTCCCGGTCCACGCTGGCGTCGCCGACCACGACCACCTCGGCCCCGAGGGCGCGGGTCAGGTCGAGCTTCAGGCGGGGGGCGTTCCCCGGCATCACGATCACGGCGGGAATCCCGAGTTGCCGGGCGGCGTAGGCGACGGCCTGGGCGTGGTTGCCGCTGGAGTGGGCGACCACTCCGCGCGCCCGGGCGTCCCCCGGCAGGGACAGCAGGGCATTGAAGGCGCCGCGCAGCTTGAACGCCCCGGTGGGTTGCAGGCTCTCGGGCTTGAGCCAGAAGCCCTCCAGCGGGAAGGGCACCAGGGGGGTGCGGACGACGTGGCCGCGCATCCGCGCCTGCGCCGCCCGGAGGTCTTCCAACGAGGAGAGCGTCATCTCCCGAGTCTCCCCTGCCCCAGCGCCGCGTCCCGGTAGAAGCGTTCGATACCGAGCGCGACGGCCTGGGCGAAGCGTTCCCGCCCGGTGGCGCTCATCAGGAGACGCAGGTTGCCCTTGTCGGTCAGGAAGGCCGTCTCGACGAGCACGCTGAGTTGCGTGGTGGGCCGGGTCAGCGCGAGGTTCTGGTAGTGAACGCCGTCGTTGCCGACCTCCGGCAGCACGCTCAGCAGACTCGCTTGGAGGGCATCGGCCAGGGCGCGGGCCTGCGGGTGGTAGGAGTACACGCCGCTGCCGCGCTTCGTGCGGGGGTCCACCCCGTCGGGCAGGGCGTTGGCGTGGATCGAGACCAGCAGGTCGGCATTGCGCTCCTCGGCGAGCAGCGGGCGGGTGTAGATCGGCACCGTCACGTCGGCCTCGCGGGTGAGGATCACCGTGGCCCCCTTCGCCCGCAGCAGCTCGGCCACCCGCAGGGCGATAGGCAGGACGAGGTTCTTCTCCGGCACCCGCAGCGGCCCCGCCCCACCGAACTCGTCGCCCCCGTGCCCCGGGTCGATCACGATGACCCGGCCCCGCAGCGGTGCGCGGATGTCGAGGGCCGGTGCCTGGCGCACCCGCAGCACCAGGGTCGTGCCCTCGTAGGTCGCGTCGTAGCCCCAGGGCTCGCCCCGCAGGTCCACCCGCACGCGGGCCACGCCGTCACCTTCCTGGGTCCAGCGCACGTCGCGCACCGTGCCTTCGGGGAAGTCGGAGACGATGTAGTCCACGTCCGCCACGCTGGAAAAGAGCCGCAGGTCGAGGCTGGAGCTGCCGCGATTCACCTGCTGCTCCACCGTGAAGGGTACGCGCGCACCCAGGTCGAGCCGCACCTCGGCGTGGGTGTCCCCCGTCCTCACGTCGATCCGGGTGAAGACCGCCCGGGGCAGGGGCGTGCCCGCCGGGCGCAGGGTCAGGGTACTCTTCGGGGCGTTGAGGGTCAGCGTCTCCGAGGCCCGCACCGCGAAGGTGTTGCCCTCCTCGCCCACGACCACGGCGAGGGCTCCGGGCCGGGGAAAGACCACGTAGTTGCGCCCCGCGCCGTTGCGCCACACGAAGGTGCCCGCTTGGACGCCCCGGCCGGGGATGGTGGCCGTGACCTCCGCCACCCGGGGGCCCGTCCCCGTCACGCTGAGCTTGCCGGGGCTGGTCGCCGTGGCCGCGCTGCCGTCCCCCGCCGTCAGGGTGAAGACCACGGGCGCCGCCGCCAGCCGCCCGGGCAGGAGGAAGGTGCCCTCGTAGCGGCCCGGCGCCGTCTCCGTCATGGGGAAGGGGCCGAGGTCGCCCACCCGGAAGGAGGCCTGCCCCCCGGCGGTCCCGGTGAAGGCCACCGGCACGGCGCGCCCCTCCAGGCCCGGCGGCTGGACGTAGGCCACCCGGTCCCCGGCGGGCAGCAGGCCCGCGGCCACGATCTGCGCCGCGCCGGTCAGGACCTGCGGCGGCGTGCTCGTCACCCGCAGCTCCTGGCGGGCGACCGCGCCGCCCCCGCCGGACTCCAGCACGAGGACGTTCTCGCCGGGGTTCAGGGGCACCCACTCGATGAAGAGCCCGTCGGCCCCGACCTCGACGGGCTGGCCGTTCAGGGTGAGGGTGGCCCCGGGTCTCACGCTGCCCTCCAGCAGCACGTGGTCGTACGCCACGGTGTGGCGGTCCGGCGGGTAGGCCACGAAGATGGGCGCGTCGCTGATCGGCATCAGGGGGGCCGCGCCCGTGGCGGGGGGCGTGGCGGGCGGGGGGGCCGTCTGGGCGAGGGCTACCGTCGCCCCCGCGAGCAGCAGGATGGAGAGCAGGAACCGGCGCGACATGGAAGACCTCCTGGGGTTGGGATGGGGCCGAGTCTAACGGGCGTCCGCCCCGGGCCGCACCCCCCCGCGCGGACCCCCGGGTGAGGACCTTCCCGTGGACACCTCGACCTCACCGGATTGCCTCACCGGGAGGGGACGACCCAACGACACGAACGGCCCCCGAACCCCTGCCCCCTGGCCGGGGAGGTCTCGCTGCCTACGGCGCCAACGGCAACCCGCCCGAGAACCCGAACTGGGCCGAAAGCTCACGGCTGGCCTCGCGGATCAGGGCGAGGTACCGCTCCTGGTTGTGGGGGTCGAGGCGCATGAGTGGCCCGGCGATGCTCATGGACGCGACGGCCTGACCCTGATCGTCGAAAATCGGGGCGGCGACCGAGAAGGTGTCCTCCTCCAGATCCGAGATCGCCACGTGCACCCCGTCTTCCCGGATGTGCCGCAAGGCCTGCTCCAGCGTGGCCGTGTCGGTGATGGTGCCGTCCGTGAAGCGTTCGAGGGGCCCCCTGAGGGTGGCGCCCAGCACCTCCCGGGGTGCGTAGGCCAGCAGCACCTTGGACGACCCCCCGGCGTGGAGGGGCCCGATGCGCCCGACCCGGGCGAACATCCGCACCGGATGCGGGGAGATTCGGACATCGACGACCAGGGAATGCTGCCCCTCGCGCACCACGAGGTGGATGTTCTCCCCCGTCTCGTCGGCGAGGCGGTCGAGGATCGGCCTCGCCGCCCGGGTGAGCGAATACTGTTCCCGGGCCTGCTGACCGAGGACGAGGGAAGCCGATCCCAGGCGCACCGCGTGCTCCTCGTCGAACCAGACGTACCCGAGGTGCGCGAGCGTCTGGAGGATGCGGTAGACCTTGCTCCTGGTCATCCCCGCCTGGGCGGCGAGCTGCGGGATTTTGAGTTCCGGGCACTGACCGACCAGCGCGAGCACCTGAAGCCCCGCCTCCAGGGCGGAGATGGTGTACTCCGGGGACGGCTCTGGAGCTGCACTTGACTTTGCCATACGCCGACCTCACACTACACGCAAATCCAGTCCATCCAATGAATCGGTAGTTCATCTAGTGAATCACAGGGGGATGGTTATGCTGCTCGCCGCAGAACGTCAGCTTCTCGACGCCGCCACACTCGAAAGGCCGTGGGACCTGATCACGACGTTCTCCGGCCTCAAGCGAGAGCACCCCGAGGACGTGCAGCAAGCCGCCCAGCACATCGAGCGGCACCTGCGCGAGCTGGGCATTCCCGTCGAGGTCCACCGCCCGGACCTGTTTCTCAGCCTGCCCCGCCGGGCGAGCGTCACCGTCGGAGACGTGACCTTCACCGCCAAGCCGATGGCGATGAGCGCGATCTGCCGGGAGGGCCTTGAGGCGCCCCTGGTCTACCAGCCCAGCGCCTACGCGGCCAACGCCGACGACATGTTCTCCAGCGCGCTGCTGGAGGGTAAAGTCGATGTGCGGGGCAAGATCGTGGTGACGGAGGGCTTCGGGATGCCGGGCAAGATCCGGGAACTCGAACGGCGCGGGGCGCTGGGCGTCATCGCCATCAATCCCGGAGAGCGGGCCCACTGGGGCATCTGCACGAGCATCTGGGGCACCCCGGACCTGAACGACCTGCCACGCAAACCACAGGTTGCGGTCGCCAACGTCAACCGCCCCGACGGGGACCGCCTGATCGAGTTCGCCCAGCGCGGGGCTGAGGCCGTGCTCACCACTGACCTGGAGGAGGGGTGGTTTCCCTCGCCCATCCCGGTCGTCACCATCCCGGGCACCGAGGACCCCGAGGCCTTCGTCCTGCTGCACGGGCATTACGACTCGTGGGACTACGGGGTGGGGGACAACGCGGTCGGGGACGCCACCCTGCTCGAAGTGGCCCGCAACCTCTGGAATCGCCGCGCCGAGTTGCGCCGCAGCGTCCGCATCGCCTGGTGGCCCGGGCACTCCACCGGACGGTACGCCGGGAGCACGTGGTACGCCGACCACTTCGCCCTGGAGCTGTACCGGAACTGCGTGGCCCAGATCAACTGCGACTCGCCGGGTTGCCGCTGGGCGACCGAGTACAAGGACGTGAGCGTGATGGCGGAGGCCGTCCCCTGGGCGGGCGACATCATCCGCGACGTGACGGGCCAGGAGATGCAGGCCGAGCGACCGGTGCGCGCCGGGGACTACTCCTTCAACAACATCGGGCTCAGCGGGTTTTTCATGCTGCTCTCGACCATGCCCGACGACCTGCGCTCCGAGAAGGGCTACTACGCGGTCGGGGGCTGCGGCGGCAACATCGCCTGGCACACCGAGGACGACACCCTGGAAGTCGCAGACCGCGACATCCTGCTCAAGGACATTCAAATTTACCTGCTTTCGGCCTACCGCACGGCCAACGCGACCGTCATTCCCTTCGACTACACCCGGACCCTGGACGAGTTCGATCAGGCGCTGGACGAGTACGCGGCGGCGGCGGGAGACGCCTTCGACTTCTCCCCGGCGCGCACGGCGGTTCACGAGCTACGCCTGGACTTGCAACGACTGGCCCGGGCCGCGCACGCGCTGAGCGGCGAGTCGCTCGCGTCCCCCACGGTGCGCCGGGTGAACGCCGCGCTGATCTCGCTGGCCCGGCACCTCGTCCAGGCGGGCTACTCGCAGGCTCCTGCCTTTTTCCACGACCCGGCCGAGCACGTGCCGCCCTTGCCCGACCTCGCCGTTCTGGGGCGGCTTGCGGAGGTCAGCCCCGAGGAGCGCGGCTTCGTGCTCACCCACGCGCGGCGCGGTCAGAATCGCCTGCTCGCCCACCTCGGCGACGCGCGGAACGCCGTCCGGGGTGCCCTGGAACACACCGAGATTTCCGTCCGAGGAGGACAGTCATGAAACAAATGCTGACGGCGTTGAGTTTCGCTCTGGGTGTGGGGATGGCGGGCGCGCAGTCGAACATCTTGCAACTGCCGCTGATCAACGACCCGATCATGAACCCCCTGATCGCGCCGGAGCTGGGCAGCATCCTGGTGAACAAGGTGATTTTCCCGGGCCTGGTGCGGCCCAACGAGGACCTTCAGCCGGTCCCCGACCTCGCCAAGAGCTGGACGATCACCAACGGGGGCCTGGTCTACACCTTCACCCTGCGCGACGACGTGCGCTGGCACGACGGGAGACCCTTCACCGCCGACGACGTGGTGTTCACCTTCAACACGGCCCGGGACCCCAAGAGCGGCTCGCGGTTGGCGTCCGACTTCAGCTCCATCAAGTCGGTAGAGGCGAGGGGCAAGAACACGGTGCGCTTCGTCCTCTCCCGCCCCTTCGCGCCGTTCCTGATCCTGCTGGGCCACAACGCGGGCATCCTGCCCAAGCACCTCCTGGAGGGCAAGGACCTCAACTCGGCGACCGCGTTCAACCGCCAGACGCCCATCGGGACCGGCCCCTTCAAGGTCTCCCGGGTCGTGCCCGGCGCGAGCGTCACCCTGGTCGCCAACAAGGATTACTACGGCGGCGTGCCTAAGCTGGCGGGCATCACCTTCAAGGTCGTTCCGGACCTCAACACCCAGGTTGCCCAACTGCGTTCCGGCGGGCTCGACTGGGTGACGCTGGAGCCCAGCAACCTGCCGAGCGTCCAGGGAGCGCAGAACGTCGCCATCAAGCAGGCCGACGCCGTTCAGCATTACCTCGTCTTCTTCAACCTGAAAAACCCGCTGTTTACCAATGCGACCGTGCGCCGGGCCATGCAATACGCGGTCAACCGCCGGGCGATCATCGACGGCATCCTGAAGGGCTACGCCGACTACCCCACGGGCACCATCCCCACGGCGCTGCGGACGTACTACGACAAGTCGATCAAGCCCATCAACTACGACCCGGCCCAGGCGCGCCGACTCCTCGCGCAGGCGGGCTGGAGACCCAACGCCCAGGGCGTGCTCGTGAACGCCAAGGGGGAGCCCTTCAAGTTCACCCTGATCGTGGACAAGGGCAACGCCACGCGCGAGCAGGCGGCGCTCGCCGTGCAGCAGGACCTCAAGAGGGTCGGCATGGACGTGACGCTCCAGACCCTGGAGTTCGCCACCCTGGTGCGCGACTACCTGATCCCCGGCAAGTACGACGCGAACCTGATCTGGTGGACCACGCCGCCCGACCCGGACCAGTACTCGTTCTACGCGACCGGACAGGACAACAACGAGGCCGCCTGGAGCAACGCCCGCGCCGACTCCCTGCTCAAGCGGGGCCGCGAGACGGTGGACCCCGCTGCCCGCAAGAACATCTATAACGCCTTCCAGCGCCTGACCATGCAGGACCCGCCCGTGCTCGTCCTCTACTACCCCAAGGAACTCCAGGCGATCAGCAAGCGGCTCACGGGCGTCCCCGACCTTGGCATCCGCGACGCCCTGCGCTACACCGAGCGGTTCGACCTGCGCTGATGCTCAGCCCCGGCTACGTCGCCCGACGCGTGCTGCACGCCCTCGTCGTGCTGGCAGTCGTGGCGGTGGTGACCTTTTTCATCGTGCGGCTGGCGCCCGGCGGGCCTTCCCTGCTGGCCGACCCCGCCCTGCGGGACGCCGAACGTGCGGCCATCGAGGCGCGGCTGGGGCTGGGTGACCCCCTGCCCGTGCAGTTCCTGAAGTTCGTGTCCAACGCCGTGCGGGGCGACTTCGGGCAGAGCTTCCTGTTCGGCACGCCCACCCTCCAGGTCATCGCCTCGCGGCTGGGCAACACGTTGATCCTGGCGGGCGCTGCCCTGGCGCTGACACTGCTCGTCGCGGTGCCGCTGGGGACCCTCTGCGGCCTGCGTCCGCACTCGTGGCTGGACCGGCTCGTCAGCGTGCTCAGCGTGGTGGTGCTGGCCGTGCCCGTCTTCTGGCTGGGCCTGATGCTGATCATCGCCCTCGCGGTCCTGCGCCCGGTCCTGCCCGCCGGGGGGATGTACACCACCGGCCTGGAGGGCAATATCCCTGACCTGCTGCGGCACCTCCTGCTGCCCGCCGTGGTGCTGGCGAGTGCCTCCATCGCCGAGCTGCTGCGTTACACCCGGTCGAGCGTCCGCAGCGCCGCGCGGCTCGATCACGTCCGGACGGCGCGGGCCAAGGGGTTACCGCAGGGCGCGGTCCACCGCCGCCACGTCCTGAAAAACGCCCTGATCCCGGTCGTCACGGTGATCGGCCTGCAACTTCCCCGGTTGGTGGGGGGCGCCGCCGTCACCGAGACCATCTTCGCCTGGCCCGGCATGGGGCGCCTCAGCGTGGAAGCGGCGCTGGGGCGCGACTACCCGCTGATCCTCGGCGTGACGCTGGTGGTGGCGCTCGCCGTGGTGCTGTTCAACCTGCTCGTCGATCTGCTCTATCCCCTGATTGACCCCCGCATTCGGACGGAGGTCTGAGGTGACCGCCCGTGTGATCAGCCCTCCTCTGGCCCCAGCCGGGCGGTCCTGGCGGCGGCTGCGGCGCGACCCGGTGGCGGTCACGGCGGCGGCCGTCCTGATCGGGGTCGTCCTGTTCGCGTTCCTGGGGCCAGTGCTGAGGCCCGTCGATCCCAACGCCCTCGACCTGGGCAACACCCTGGGCCGGTCCAGCCTGGCGCACCCGCTGGGCACCGACGAGAATGGCCGTGACGTGCTGGTGCGGCTGATGCTGGGGGGGCGCGTCAGCCTGCTGGTGGGGGTGTTCGCGGTGCTCGTCTCGCTGCTCGTCGGCACCCTGGTCGGGGCGCTGTCGGGGTTCTACGGCGGGTGGCTGGAGGGCCTCTTAATGCGCTTCACCGACGGCATCCTGGCCCTGCCCGCCTTTTTCGTCAGCGTGCTCACCCTGACCTTTTTCGGCCCGGGGCTGGTGCCGCTGGTGCTCGTCATCGGTCTGACCTCCTGGATGGGGCTCGCCCGGCTGGTGCGCGGCGAAGTGCTCAGGTACCGCGAGGAGCAGTACGTCGAGGCGGCCCGCGCGCTGGGGGGACGCGACGGGCGGGTGCTCTTCCGGCACGTGCTGCCCCAGGTCCTCCCCACCCTGATCGTGAATGCCAGCGTCGGCATCAGCACCGCCATCCTGGCCGAGTCCGCCCTGTCCTTTCTCGGGCTCGGCATCCAGCCCCCGGCGGCCAGTTGGGGAAACATGCTCAGCGGCGCGCAGAACTACTTCTACACCGCTCCCCGCCTCGCCGTGTATCCCGGCCTGCTGATCCTGGTCACGGTCCTGGCGAGCAATCTGCTCGGCGACGCCCTGCGTGACGCCACCGAGCCCAGCGGATGAACGTCTTCAAGGAGTCTCCATGCAAGACAGACAGGACAGCGGGAGCAAGTCCTCCTTTCCTCAGCCGGGCGGGGAAACACCCCGACGAGCAGGGAGGAGCATGAACGTTCAGGCCATTCACGTTGACTTGCAGCGACATTTTGAGGCCGACCTCGAAGACATCCGCCGCTTTCTGCGCCAGCCCAGCATCAGCTACACCGGCGAGGGTATCCGCGAGACGGCGCGGGCCGTGGCCGACCTCATCACCTCGCTGGGGGGTGAGGCCGAGATCGTCGAGACGCCGGGCCATCCCATCGTGTACGGCGAGCTGTGGCAGGACGCGCCCCGGACCCTGCTGATCTACGGCATGTACGACGTGATGCCCACCGACGAGGACGGCTGGATCGCCGAGCCGTTCGGGGCCGAGATTCACGACCTGCCCGGGCTGGGCCCCAGCGTGATCTGCCGGGGCGCGGTGAACACCAAGGGGCCGCTCGCCGCCTTCTTCACCGCCATGCGTGGGATTCAGCGGGTCGAGGAACGGCTCCCCGTCAACCTGCTCTTCGCCGTCGAGGGCGAGGAGGAGATGGGCAGCCGCTCCTTTCCCGCCTTCGCCGAACAGTACGCCGACCGGCTGAAACGGGCCGACGCGGTGTTATTCCCCTTCTTCGAGCAGGACGAGGCCGGGATGCCCAGCCTGGTCCTGGGCACCAAGGGGATGCTGTACGTGGAGCTGATCTGCACCGGCGGCGAGTGGGGAGGTCCCACCGAGCGCGGCATCCACGGCAGCTACAACGCCTGGGTGGGGAACCCGGCTTGGCGGCTGACCCGGGCCCTCGCCAGCCTCGTGGACGACGACGAGACCGTTCAGGTGGAGGGCTTTCTCGACGACGTGCGGCCCCTCCCGGAGCGTGAGGCCGCCCTCCTTGACGAGCAGATCGACGCGGGCCTGTTCGACGCCGGGGTGTTCCGGGACGCCTACGCGGTGCGGCGGCTCAAGGAGCCCGACGACCGCCGGGCCTGGCACCGCCTGTTCTCGCAGCCGCAACTCAACATCGACGGCCTGTTCGCGGGCTACACCGGCCCGGAGACCAAGACCGTGCTCCCGCACCAGGCGACGGCCAAAGTGGACGTGCGGATGGTGCCCGACATGGACCCCGACCGGGTGCTCGCCGGGCTGCGCGCGCACCTGGACAGAGGAGGCTACGGCGACATCGAGATCAAGGTCTACAACAAGTACCCGTGGTCGAAACTCAGCCTCGACGAGCCCGCCGTGCAGGCCATGATCCGGACCTACCGGGCGCTGCACGGTGAATTGCAACTCTGGCCGATCAACCCCGGCAGCGCCCCCTACTACGTCTTCGAGCGGCTGCTGGGCCTGCCCTACGTCACCGGCGGCCTCGGGCACGGCTCGCGGCAGCATTCCAGCAACGAGTACTGCACGGTGGCGGGCATCCTCGACTTCGAGCGGTCGATGGTCACCTTTCTGGACGAGTTCACGCGGGGGCAGACCCCGGAGGGAGACGAACGTGCGTAAATGGCTTCTGGCAGGACTTCTCCTGGCGGGCGGCGCCTCGGCCAAGACCATCGTGTTCGGCCTGAGCGGCGAGCCCATCAGCCTCGATCCCAGCGTCACGGCGGACGGCAACAGCGCCTATGTCCAGACCCAGATCTACAACAGCCTGGTCAGCTTCAAGCCCGGCACCGTGGACGTGCAGCCCGACCTCGCGCTGCGCTGGACCACCAGCCCCGACGGCCTGACCTGGACCTTCTACCTGCGCCAGAACGTCCGGTTCCACGACGGCACACCGCTCAACGCCGAGGCGGTGCGCTTCAACTTCCTGCGGTGGTGGGACCCCGGCTTCGAGTTCGGCGCGAAAAAACCCTTCCTGGGCTGGAAGAACAACCTGGGCGGCTTCAAGGGCGAGGCGAGTTCCATCGTCAGGGACGTGAGGGTCAGAAACCAGTACGCCATCGACATCGTGCTCGGTCAGCCCTACCCGGCCCTCGGCGCGGTGCTGGCCGACGCGGGCCTCTTCGGCATCGCCAGCCCCACGGCGATCCGCAAGGACCCCGCGCAGTACGGCACGCCCGCGGGCCTCGCCGTAGGCACCGGCCCCTTCGTGCTGAAGAAGTGGACCAGCGGCGTGAACGTGGAGCTGAGCCGCAATCCCCGGTACTTCCGCGCCGGTCTGCCCAAATCGGACACCCTGGTCTTCCGCTTCGTCAAGGACCCCAGCGGACGGCTCAACGAGCTGCTGGCCGGGGGGGTGGACATCGCGGGCGACCTGCTGCCCGACCAGCTCAAGTCCGTCCAGTCCAATCCCAGGCTCACCGAGGTGCTGCGCCCCGCCCTCAACCTCGGGTACCTGGGGCTGAATACCAGCTATAAGCCGCTTTCAGACGTGCGGGTTCGCACGGCGATTGCGATGGCCCTGAACAAAAAGGCCATCGTGGACGCTTTCTGGAACGGGCTGGGCACCACCGACGGCCACCTGCTGCCGCCGCCCCTCGCCCGCTACCACGCCAAGACGGTCACCGACTACAAGTTCGACCCGGCGGCGGCCAAGCGGATGCTCGCCGCGGCGGGGTACCCCAACGGCTTCCCGCTGGACCTGTGGTACATGCCGGTCTCGCGGCCCTACTACCCGAACCCCAAACCCATCGCCGAGGCGATGGCCGCCGACCTCTCGGCGGTCGGGATCAAGGTCACCCTCAAGACCGCCGACTGGGCCAAGTACCTCGAAGACCGCCAGAACGGCAAGCTCCAGGCGTTCATGCTCGGTTTCGTGTACGTGACCGACCCCGACAGCGCCTACACCTACCTGATCGCGGGCGGCTCGACCACCGACATCAACTGGACCAGTCCGGAGGCGGACGCGGCCCTCGTCAGCGCCCGCAAGCTCCAGAACCCGGCCCAGCGTCTGCCCCTCTACCACAAGGTGGACGAGATCATGTTCCGTGAGGCGGTGCGGATTCCCATCGTGCATTCGCGGCTGCTGGCGGCCAGCGGCGCGGGCGTGAAGGGGTGGATTCCCAGCCCGACGGGTTCGGAGAAGCTCGACACGGTGGAGAAGTGACGGGGATGCTTTCCCGGGAGGAACGACCATGACGGACCTCAAAGACGCCCCGATGCAACAGAAGAACTACACGGGCTACAAGTCCTTCTCCTACCTGGAGCCGGGGACGGACTACAAGGTCTGGCCGCTGAGTCCGGAACTCAACCGGGTGCCCAGCCGCCGAGTGGAGGTCAGCGCGGAGCAGGAGGACCGGGTACGTCGCCTCTTCCGGGAACACCTGAT
Source organism: Deinococcus aestuarii (assembly GCF_018863415.1). Taxonomy (NCBI): domain Bacteria; kingdom Thermotogati; phylum Deinococcota; class Deinococci; order Deinococcales; family Deinococcaceae; genus Deinococcus; species Deinococcus aestuarii. The sequence continues at coordinate 74,710 of NZ_JAHKSN010000003.1, forward strand.
GATCTCGCTGCACGACCACTGCTTCGTCGCGCCCCAGGACCTCTCGCAATTTCTGGAATTCCGCCGCTGGGGGCGCGACTTCACCGGCTATGAGGGGCTGAGCGTCTCGGGCCTCGACGCCGTGTTCGACAACCTGATGAACGGCACGGCCATGATCACCTCGCGCGGCGGCTGGAAGTGGGAGGACATCATCTATGACCTCGGGATGCGCCTGTCGGACATCGCCCATCAGGAGATGGTCGTCCACTGCAAGACCACCGAGGACATCGTGAACGCCAAGCGGGACGGGCAGATCGCCTTCATCGTCTCGCTGGAGGGCGCGGCGATGATCGAGAACGAGCTCGACCGCCTCGACATCCTGTATGGGCTGGGCGTGCGCTGCATGGGAATCGCGTACAGTGAGGGCAATGCGTTGGGAGCGGGTCTCAAGGAACCCCGCGACGGCGGCCTGACCGTGTTCGGGCGCCAGGCGGTCAGGCGCATGAACAAGCTCGGCATCGCCATCGACGTGAGCCACAGCGGCGACCAGACCTCGCTCGACACCATCGAGGTCAGCGAGAAGCCCATCTTCATCACCCACGCGGGGGCGCGCGCCCTGTGGAACTCCAACCGCCTCAAGCCCGACGAGGTGATCAAGGCCTGCGCGGCGAAGGGCGGAGTCATCGGCATCGAGGCGGCGCCGCACACCACCCTCACCGAGCGGCACCCGCGCCACAGCATCGAGTCCTTCATGGAGCACTTCGAGTACTGCGTGAATCTGGTGGGCATCGACCACGTGGCCTTCGGGCCGGACGTGCTGTTCGGCGACCACGTGGGGCTGCACCACGCGCTGTCCGAGGCCCTGTCCATCGGGGCCTCGCGCGGGCACCTCCAGTACGAGGAGGTCGAATACGTGGACGGCATCGAGAACCCCGCCGAGGCGTTTCCGAATATCGTCCGCTGGCTGGTGGCGCATGGCTACAGCGACGAGGACATCGCCAAGGCGGTGGGCGGCAACGTGATGCGGGTGCTGAAGGAGGCATGGTACAGGTGAGCCGAACCATCGAGGTGGGCGGCGTCACGCTCGTCTACGACGATTCCGGGAAGAGCGCGGGGCAGAGGGCGACCATCGTCACGCTGCACGGCGGGCCGGGGATGGGGAGCCGGGCGAACGACTGGGCCGCCTTCCAGCCGCTCACCGACACCTACCGCCTGATTTCCTACGACCAGCGCGGGAACGGCGAGTCCCAGGGCGCCGAGCCCTACTCGCACGCGCAGTTCGTGGCCGACCTGGAGGCGCTGCGGCAGCAACTGGGCCTGGGCAAGATCGTGGTGCTGGGCGGGAGCTACGGCGGTTTCATCGCGCTGGAGTACGCCCTCGCGCACCCCGAGAACCTGCACGCGGTCATCCTGCGGGACACGGCGGCGAGCAACCGCTTTCAGGGCACCAGCAAGGACCGGGCGATGAGCAGCGGCTTCCCGATGGACGAGGAGACGCTCGACCGCCTCTTCTCCGGGCAGATTCGGGACAACGACGACTTCCGCGAGAGCTTCGCCATGATCCAGCCCCTCTACACCGTGGAGCGCGACCCGGCGGCGGAGGCCGGGCGTCTGGCCCGCATTCCCTTCCGCTACGAGACGCACAACTGGGCCTTCTCGCGCAATCAGCCGGAGTACGACCTCGTGGACCGCCTGCCCGAGGTCACGGTTCCCGTGCTCGTGACGGTGGGGCGCCACGACTGGATCACGCCGCTGGAGGCCAGCGAGGAACTCGCCGCCGGGCTGCCACGGGGTGAACTCGTCGTGTTCGAACACAGCGGCCACTCGCCCCACCTGGAAGAACAGGAACGGTACCTGGCCTCCGTGCGGGATTTCCTCGCCCGGCACGTTCAGGCACAGGTCGGGCAGACATGAACGCCCAGCCCATCTCGCGGGAGGAACGCTCCGGGCGGGCCCGCGACGTGTTCGGCCATCTCACGCCCGGGATCGACGCGGTGGTCCTGTTCGACGACCAGTTCATCCAGTACCACAGCGGCTTCGCGTTCTTTCCCACTGAGCGGCCCATCGCCCTCGTGATCCTACCCGGAGGAGAGCGGCACCTGTTCGTGCCCCGGCTGGAGCGGGAACACGCCGAGCAGACGGGGGAGGCCGAACGGGTGCTGGACTACCCGGAGTACCCGGGCCGGGTCCATCCCCTCGTGCAACTCGCCGCGCACCTGACCGAACTCGGCCTCGGGCGGGCGCGGCTCGGGGTGGATCACGACGGTTACCCGGCGGTCATGGGGTACAGCGGGCCCAGCCTCAGTCACGCCCTTCCCGACGCGCGGGTCGTCCCGGTGACGGACGGCCTGAACCACCAGATGTCGCTCAAATCGGAAGCCGAGTTGCGGCTGATCGAGGAGAGCGTCCGCTGGGGCGACCACGCCCACCGCCTGCTTCAGGAGTACACCCGGGTCGGCGAGAACGAGCACGCGGTCGAGGGCCGCGCGACCCGGGAGGCGACGGAGGCGATGACCCGCACGCTGGGGCCGGACTACCGGGGGCAGAACCGCTGGCTGAGCGGCGCGGTGGCGCTCTACCGGGGGCAGATCGGAAAGAACAGCGCGCTACCGCACGCGATGACCACCGGCGCGACCTTCCAGCCCGGCGACACCCTGGTCACGGGCGCGGGGGCGGCGGTCTGGGGTTACCTCAGCGAACTGGAGCGGACGATGTTCCTGGGCGAGCCGTCGCCCGGGCAGCGGCGCTCTTTCGAGCACATGCTGCGGATGCAGGAGATCGCCTTCGAGGTGATGGGTCCCGGCGTGCCCTGCTCGCGGGTGGACGAGGCGGTGCAGGCCTACGTGGAGCGCGAGGGACTGCGGGCGGGCTGGCGGCACCACGTCGGCCACGGGCTGGGGCAGCGGATTCACGAGAGCCCCTTTCTGGACGTGGGGGACGACCGGCCCCTGGAGGTCGGCATGGTGCTCAGCGTCGAACCCGGGCTCTACGTGCCGGGGCTGGGCGGCTTCCGGCACTCCGATACCGTCGTGATCACGGGCACGGGCATCACCCGCCTGACGACCTACCCCCGGGAGCTGCCCGACCTCGTGCTGCCGCCGGAGGCCTGAGGACCGCGCCCCTGGGGCACGGGGACCCGCGTGTGGGCGGATCGGCTCAGGCGGTCACCTGCCGCAGCAGGTACTTGACGACCCCGGCGCCGCCCGTCTCCCGCAGCAGGCACGCGAGGAAAACGTCGCCGTCACGCGCGAGCAGCAGGGTCCGCTGCGCGAACTCCAGTTGCAGCGTCTGGAGGGCCTGGCCGTGGATGTGCCTGCCGAGCGCCTCGGCCGTGCCCAGGTAGAAGCGGACGTACGCGCCCACCTCGTCCGGCAGGGGCTCGCCGACATGCGCGAGGACTTCCCCGCCCTGGCGGTAGGCCGTGGCGCTCACCATACCCGGCGTCTCGGCGAGCTGCCCGACCAGGGCGGCGTGCCTGGGCGGGGCCGCCGCCGGGGAGGGTGGCCGGGCGGGGGCCGGGGGAGCGGCGGGCGGGGGGGCCTGGAACGGGTCGGCCTCACGCGGGCCGCCGAGCGCGCGCTGCACCGCCGGGAGCAGCCCCCCCGAGGTGAAGGGCTTTTTCAGGAGCCCGGCGGCCCCCGCCTCCTGGGCCTGGCGGTACATGCCGTCGTTCACGACGCCGCTCATCAGGAGGACGGGCAGGCCCGCGTGGCCCGGGCTCCCCCGGAGTTCGCGGCAGAGTTCGAAGCCCCCCATCCCGGGCATCACGATGTCGGCGATCACGAGGTCGATGGTGGGGCGCTCCGCGAGCAGGTGCAGCGCGTCCTGCGCGCTGGGGGCGCCGAGCACGGTCAGGCCGTGCGGGATGAGGCTAAATTCCAGCGCCTTGCGGACGCTGACGCTGTCGTCGACGACGAGGACTTCGGGCATGGGGCTCCTCTGGGCTCAGCCGTGGGCCGCCCGCGCGTGGTCGAGCTGCACGGTGGCCTCCAGCATCAGGTGTTGGGTGGGGGTGGTGATCGTGTGGGGCAGCCCCCGCACCTCGCCCTGGCGCAGCGGCGAGAAGGTGAAGGGGGCCCCGGGGGCCGCCTCCGTCAGCGCAAAGGCGCGGAAAAAGGCCGCCTCGCCGCTCAGGAGGCCGTACTCGGCCCAGACGACCTCCCCGCCGTCGAGGACGAACTGCGCCGCCTCGCCGAGCTGCACGAGCAGCCGCCCGCTCTTGCGCATCTGGTTGAGAAAGCTCAGCAGGTCGAACAACCCGATGAGTTCGAGGGTGCCCTGAAGCTGGGCGCCGCCCTCATCGGGGGCCTCACCGGGCACGGGACCTTCCTCCGGCGCGTCGTCGAGGAGCAGGTCGTCGGTCAGCGGGGGCTCGTCCACGGCGGTAGCGGGCCGGGGGTCCGGAGAGGGACCCAGCCCCTCCAGGTGCTCCAGCACCACGCCGATCAGCTCCTGGGGGGAGAGGCCGGGGGCCTGCCACAGGTCGAGGGGGCCGCTGAAGCGGGCGGGCTTTTCCCGTGAGACGAGGAGAAAGGGGCAGCGGGCGGTCGCCGGGTCGTTGCGGACGATCTCGAAGAAGTCCTCGCCGCCCAGATCGGCCATCTTCTCGTCGCAGACGATCAGATCGGGCACGATGCGTTCGAGTTGGGTGAGGGCGTAGAGCGCCCCCTCGGCGAAGCTCGCCTCCAGCCCGCGCCCGGTGCCCAGCAGGGCGTGGGCCCGGCCGCGCGCGAAGGTCCCCATCACGAAGAGCACGCTGCGGGGGGCGCTCACGGGGCCCCCCCGGCGCAGAGCTGGGCCAGCCGCCGCAGGAGCAGCGTCTCGTCCACGGGCTTGCTGAAGTAGTCGGTGGCGCCGAGCGAAAAGGCCAGGCGCTGGTGCTTCTCGCCCGCCCGCGTCGTCATCACCACGACGGGCGTTCCGGCGGTGGCGGCGCGGGCGCGCAGGGCCTCGATCAGTTCGTAACCGTTCATGCGGGGCATCTCCAGGTCGCTGAGAATGAGGTCGAAGGCCGGGTCTTGCGAGAGCACTTCCAGCGCCGCCTGACCGTCGGCGGCGGTCACGACCCGGTAGCCGCCGCGTTCGAGCATCCGCCCCACCACCCGGCGCACGCTCACCGAATCGTCCACGAGGAGCAGCCGGGTCCGGTGCCGGGCCGCCTGCACGGCGGCGCGGGGAGCCCAGCGCCGGGGCTCGGCGGCGAGGCGCTCCAGTCCCCCCGGGTCGAGCAGCGGCACGACCTCCCCCCCACTCGTCACCGTCGCCCCCGCCAGGAAGGGCAGGCTGGCGAGCAGCGGCTCGAGCGGGCGCAGCGACACCTCCTCGATGTCGAGAAACTCGTCCACCTCGACCGCCGTGAGCCCCGAGGCCGTCTGCACCACCGCCACGCGGCGGGGGCCGGGTGCGCCCGCGTCCGGCAGCCCCCACAGGGGACGCAGGGGGTGCAGGGTCAGGCGCTGGCCCTCGTACTCGACCTCCTCGCCCGCCGGGGTGCCGAGCACCTGGCCGGGGTCGAGCTCGCGCAAGGCCGCGACGCTGTTGGTGGCAAACGCCACCGTCTGGGGGCCCACCCGGGCGAGCAGGATTTCCGCCACGCGCACGGTGAGGGGCACGCGCAGGGTGAAGGTGGTGCCCTCCCCCGGGCGGCTGCGGATCAGCAGTTCCCCGCCCAGGCGCCGGACGTTGCTCGCCACCACGTCCATGCCGACCCCGCGCCCCGCCTCCGCCGTCACCTCGCGGGCGGTCGAGAGGCCGGGCAGCAGGATCAGCCGCAGGGCCGCCTCGTCGGTCATGGCCTGGAGTTCGGCGGCCGAGTGCAGCCCGCGCGCCAGGGCCCGCTCCCGCACGGCCGCCACGTCGATGCCCCGCCCGTCGTCGCTGACCTCCACGTCGAGGTGGTGCCCGCGCGCCACGGCGCGGACGCGGATGGTGCCCAGGGCCGGTTTGCCCGCCCGGACCCGCTCCCGGGCAGCTTCGAGGCCGTGGTGGGCCGCGTTCGTCACGAGGTGGAGCAGGGGGTCGGCCAGGCCCTGGAGCACCCCCGCCTCGACCTCCACCCGCTCGCCCTCGGTGACCAGATGGAACAGCTCCTCGCGGTCCCGCGCCCAGCGGCGCAGGCGGACCGTGGCCTGCCCGAAGGGCACCCGGCTGGTGCGGGCGACCTCCTGGCGAAGCTGGCGCAGCAGCTTGCCGAGCCGCTCGCTCTCGTCGCGCAGGCCCGAAAGGCCGCTGCCGAAGCCCGTTCTGACCTCCCCGAAGTCGGCGGCGAGTTCGGTCACCGCCCGCGCGAGGATGTTGAGGTCGTCGTAGGCGTCGAACTCCAGCTCGTCGAACAGCTCGCCGACGCTGGCGCCCGCCCGGGAGGCGGCGGGCCCTTCCCCCACCCGCACCATGTCGGGGTTGAGGTAGCGCTCTTCGAAGTCGCGCACCGCCCGGCTGATGCGCGCGTGGCTGTCGGCCATCGCCTGCCCCAGGGTGGAGAGCTGCGAGAGCGTCTGCCCCAGCCGGGCGCGCGAGACCACGAGTTCGCCCACGAGGTCCATCAGGGCGTCGAGGCGGCGCGGATCGACCCGCACGCTCTCGCGGCGCTCGGGGCTGGCCGGGCGCGGGGCCCCCGGCTCGGGGGCCGGCACGGCCGGGACCCCCGGCCCGGGTCCCTCGCCCCCAACCAGCGCGGCCAGCCGCCCGCCCACCCGCGCGAGGACGGGCGCGAGGTCGTCGGGCTCGCCCTCCGCCGCACGCAGCAGCCGCTCGACCACGGAGGCGGCCTCGAGGAGGGCCTGCCGCGCCGGGGCGTCGAGGGAACGCTCGCCGTCGCGCACCGCCGAGAGCAGGTTCTCCAGGCCGTGCCCGAAGTCGCCCAGCACCTCGAAGCCCACCATGTAGGCGCTGCCCTTGATGGTGTGGGCGGCGCGGAACATCTCGGTCACGTCGCCCGACTCGCCCGCCTCCAGCCCGGCGCGCAGGGCCCCCAGGTGCTCGCGCACCTCGGGGGCGAAGTAGCTCCACAGGTCGCTCTGCCCCTCGCGGAAAGCGCGAAGATTTGCCTCCAGCCCGGCGGGGAGACCCGGAACCTCCGGTCCCTTGGCCCGCTCCGGGGCCGACGGGGCGCGGAAGGCGGTGGGCTGGGCGGCCAGGAGGTCTTGCAGCCGGCGGGTGCCCCCGATCTGGGAGAAGGTGAGGCCCACCTCACCCTCGCCCTGGCCGCCCGCCACCCCCTCCAGGGCGCCGCGCAGGCAGACGGCGACGTTGCCGAGCACGTCGAGGAGGCTCTGCCGGAGCCCCTCGGGCAGCGTGGGGCGGGGTTCGAGGAGCCGCTCGGCGAGGGCGGCGAGGCTCGACATCTGCGGAAAGCCGTAGAGGGCCGCGCTGCCCCGCATCCGGTGGCAGAGCACGGCGAGGGCGTCCACCGCCCCCGGGTCGTGCCCGGCGCGCAGTTCACCCAGGCGGGCGTCGAACTGGGTGAGGGTTTGCCCGCTTTCGAGCAGGTAGCCGCCCAGCAACTCGGCGGAGTGCGCGGTCACTTCCGGGCCTCCTAACCGGGGAGCCGGAAGCGTTCGAGGCTTCCGTCCAGTTGACCGGCGAGGCTCTGAAGTTCCTCGGCGGCCTGGCGGCCGCGCTGCACGGACACGCTCGACCGCTCGGCGATCTGGGCGATCTCGCCGACCGCCTGCCCCACCTGCTCGACCCCGCGCACCTGCTCGGTCGTGGCCGCGCGGATGCTCTCGGCGAGCTGGGCCGACTGCCGGGCGAGGGCGCCGAGTTCCTGGAGCCGTTCACCGGCGGTCGTGGCGACCCGGTAGCCCGACTCCACCTCGCGGGTGCCGTCCTCCACCGAGGCGACCACCTCCTGAATCTCGCCCTGCACCGTCTTGATCAGGGTGGCGATGCGCCCCGTCGCCTGGGCGCTGTTCTCGGCGAGCTTGCGCACCTCGTCGGCGACGATGGCAAAGCGGCTTCCGGCCTCGCCCGCGCCCGCCGCCTCGATGGCCGCGTTGAGCGCGAGCAGGTTCGTCTGCGAGGAGAGGCGGGTGATGGTGTCCACGATCTCCTGAATCTCCAGCGAGCGGTCGCCGAGGGCTTTCACGCGCTTGGAGATGTCCTGCACCTCGCGCCGGACGTTTTGCATCCCGCCCAGGGTGTCCTTCACGGCGTCCTGGCCCTGCACCGAGACGCTGAGCGCCTGCCCCGCGGCGGTCGCGCTCGCGGCGGCGGTCTCGGCCATCCGGCGGATCGCGGCCGTCACCTCCTGCACCTGAGCGCGCACCCGCTGGGCCTCGCCCAGGGTCGCCTCGGTGCCCTGCACGATCTCGCCGGTGGTGCCCAGCATCGCCTGCGCGCCGCCGCTCACCGAACTCGAGGCGGCCTGGACGCTGCGCAGCACCGCGCTCAGCTCGTCGGCCATCAGGTTGATCGAGTCCACCACGTTGCCGAGCACGTCCTCGGTGACGCGCCCGCGCCGGGTGAGGTCGCCGTCGGCGATGTCCATCGTCACGTCGAGGAACTCGCCGATATTTTGCTGCAACCGCTGGGCCTCCTCGCGCTCGCGCCGGGTTTTGACCTCGTTCTCGTGAAGCTGGGCGGCGGTGCGGTTGAAGGTGCTCGCCATGAAGCCCAGCTCGTCGCGGCTGCGCACGGGCACCCGCACGTCGAGGTCGCCCCCCCCGAGCGCCTGGCTGGCGCGGGTCAGCGTGCCCAGCGGCCCCACGATGCTGCGGGCGAGCGCGATCAACAGGCCGAAGGCGGCGAGCAGCGCCGCGCCCACGCCGAGCAGGGACAGCAGGCGGTCGCGCTGCTCCTGGGCCAGACGCTCGGACAGCAGGCGCTGCAACCCGGCGGTGCCTGCCACCTGCACGGCCCGGACGCCCTCTTCCGACTGCTCCTCGAGCGCCTTGAGGTTCAGGGCCCGGAGGTCCCCCTGGGCCACCGCCCCCTCCATGTCGGCGACGAGCCGGCCCGCCGTCTGCACGAAGCGCGTGCTCGCGGCCCCGAAACTGCCTTGCAGGTCCGGGTCGGCGCGCACCGCGCGGGTGGCCGCGTCCTCGAAGGAGGCCAGCGCCTGCCGGGCGAGCACGGTCTCACGCTGCAAGACGCCCAGGGCCCGCGAGGGGTCGGCGGCCTCGCCGTTGAGGTAGGCGACGCGGAAGCTGCGCCTGAGCTGCGCGAGGAAGCCCAGCGTGCTGTTCTGGAGGTGGTAGACCGGGAGCGTGGAGTCGAGGGAGAGCTTCGAGCTGTCGAGCAGGTCCTGCGCGAGCCGGGTCTGGACGTTCAGGAGCCCGTCGAGCTCCTCCAGCAGTGCCCCCGGGGAGCGGGCCGCCCCCCCCGCCTGGTAGGCCGTCCAGTCGCGCTTCAGTTCCGCCAGCCGGGCCCGGGCGGCGTCGGGGACCTGGGTTTCGAGCCGTTGCAGGCGCCGGTCGACGCGCGCCGCGAGCTGCAGGGTGTCCGGCTCGCCCTCCAGCAGGTGGTCGGTGTAGTTGCCGAGGTCACCTTGCAGGTCCTGAAGGGGCGCGAAGAGGGGCAGGGCGTTCACCTCGCCCCGGGTGACGCTGATGACCCGCTGCTGGTCGGCGAGCACGAGCGAGATGAGCACGCTGAGCGGAAGACCGAAGGCGAGGGCGGTCAGGGCGAGCTTCTGGCCGACGCGCAGGTTGGCGAGGGGGCCGCCGGGCGCGCGCAGGCCACGGGACCGGGCTGGGGAGGAGAGGCGGGCCGTCTGGAACTGGAGTTGCATGGTTGGGGGCTCCTCGGGGGGCGGGAAGGCTGGGGGAGTGGGCGAGGGGAGCGCGGCAAGCTTCAGTCCGTGCCCTCCGGGGTGAACTCCAGCTCCCCGAGTTCGCGCACGCCGCCCGAGTCCATCAGGATGCTGGTGACGGCCAGCCCGATCAGCAGGAAAGAAATCACGCCGATGATCAGCGCGAGCAGGCCGGTGTCGGCCCCCGAGGCGGCGCTGCCGAGCGCGCCGGCGTTCACCACGCGGTGCTGCCAGGCCGCCATGCCGGTGTAGTGCATACTGACAATCGCCAGCCCCATGACCAGACCGGCGCCGATCTTGAGGCCCGTCATCACCGCCCGGGAGCGGCCCTCGGCCCACTCGCTGGACACCAGCTTGAAGAGGAACAGCGCGGCGGCGCTCGCCCCCACGGCGATCAGGACGGACGCCAGGAAGGGGCCCCAGTTCACGCTCACGGCCGTGCCCGGAACGCGGAAGGCGTACATCCCCAGGTAGTGCATGACGACGATGCCGGTGCCCGCGACGCCGCCCGCCGCGAGGAGCCGCCGGGCCGTCAGGGGACCGCCGTGCAGGATCGTCAGGGCCGGGTAGAGCAGGGCCACCGCCGCCAGCCCCGAGACCACCGTCAGCGGCAGGTTGTAGCTCACGGCGGCCGGGACCTGAAAGGCCAGCATGCCGACGAAATGCATCGCCCAGATGCCGTAGCCGATGATGAGCGCCTGCGCGACCAGCCAGAAGCGGTTGCCCGCCTCGGTGGGGCGGCGGCCCGCGCGGGCGGCGAGTTCCAGCGAGACGTAGGAGGCCAGGGTGGCGATGGCGTAGGACAGGGCGACGTACGTGGTGTTCCACTGGTGCGTCAGGGCGTGGTGGGCGTGATCCATGACTCTTCTCCTTTCAGGGCTCTTTGACCTTGACCCGGCGTCAGGCGCTCGCCTGGACACCGAGCTGCGCCCGCACGGTCTGCGCGAGGGCCGCCAGGTCGAGGTGGTGCACCGGTCCCAGGTCGCCCGCGGTGTCCTCGGCGAGCAGGTCCTGGGGGGCGGGGGCGGGGACCGTCCGGCTCTCGAAGCCGAGGACGCCCGCCACGGGGAAGGCGAGGGGTTGCCCGGCCGTCTCCACGAGCAGGGCCAGCTCGGCGGTCGGCTCGGGCTCGCCGACCAGAGCGGCGAGGTTGACGAGCGGCACCGGGCGGCCCTGCACCGCGCAGACCCCCAGCAGCACCCGGCGGCCCAGGGGCAACGCGGCGACCCGCCCCGGGGCGAACGCCTCGCGGCTCTGGTCGGCGGGCACGGCGAACACGCGCCCGCCGAGGCAAAAGAGCAGGACCCGGCGCCCCCGCACGCGAGTCAGCCCACCACGCGGCGCACGGAGGCGAGAATCTGGGCGGGCGTGTACGGCTTGGTCACGTACTCGCTGGCCCCCTGGCGCAGGCCCCAGCGCACGTCGGTGTCGTTGCCCTTGCTCGAGACCAGCACGACCTTGACCCCCTGGGTCAGGGCGTTTTTCCGCAGCGCCCGCAGCACCTCGTAACCGTTTTGCCCGGGCATGACCACGTCGAGCAGCACCAGATCGGGCCGCTCGGCCGCCACCCGGCCCTCGACCTGGGCCGGATCGCTCACGGTGATGACCTGATGGTCGGCCGAGCGCAGGATGCTCTCCATCAAGGCGAGGTCGGCGGTCGAGTCGTCTGCAACGAGAATACGGGCCATACGGGGGTCCTCCTGGGGGCGCTGGGCGTTGGGGAAGGGCAGGGGGCGAACACTCGGCCGCGGGGCGGGAGCGGCCAGAACGTGGCGGGCACCGGCCACCCGGAGCCGGCGGGTGGCTCCCGGCAAGAGCGCCTCCTCCCGGGGCAGGAAGCCTCCGGGGGGCTCACCGGGGCACGTGGCCGCGTCACTGACACCCTGGGCAAGAAGCTAGGCCCCGGGGCCTCACAGCTTCATCACAGGCTGGCCGATTCGCTTTACGTTAAAGAGAGACGCGGTGCGGCGGGGCCCGGGCCATGCTGAGAGGGCCCTCCATCCGGCTTTGAGGATTGGCCGCGCCTTCCCTTGAGAAACCGCCGCGCCGGGGAGGCGGCGGGTAAAATGGAGGGGTCATGACGCGCCCCCTGCGCCTGCTGCTGATCGACGACAGTCTGGTGGATCGCCAGCTCGCCGAGGAGGTCTTCGCCGAGTACGCCGGGCTGTGCACCGTCCGCACCTGCGCGAGCGGGACCGCCGCCCTCGAAATGCTGGACAGTGGGCAGGCCACCTTGCCCGACGTGATCTTGCTCGACATCAACATGCCCGGCATGAACGGGTTCGAGGTGCTGGCCGCCCTCAAGGGGCACCCGCGCCTCGCCCAGATCCCGGTGGTCATGCTCAGCACGTCGGGCCACGACTCGGACGTCGCCCGGGCGTACACCCTCCACGCGAGCTCATACCTCGTGAAGTCGGTGAGCTTCGGGGACTTCGTGAGCCAGATCGAGAGCTTTCTGGAATTCTGGCGAACCTCCCGGCTCACCACCTGGCCGGAGATGATCGCTCGCTGAAGGCCGGAATGGGACCTCCCGGGCTACGCTGAGGGGTATGGTCTTCAAGCGCGACAGCGCCGACCCGCGCCCCGAGTCGGCGCCGTCGGTGCGGCGGGTGCTCGTGATTGAGGATTCCGCCCCGGACGCCCTGCTGCTCGAACTCGCCTTCGAGGAGCTGGCGCCCGGCGTGCAGGTCCACCTCGCGCACGACGGGGAAGAAGCGCTGCACGCCCTCGCCACGCTGCCCGAGCCCGACCTCGTGTTGCTCGACCTGCACCTGCCGGGACGGGATGGGCTCGAACTCCTGGCCCTGCTGCGCGCCCGGCTGGGAGACGCGGCCCGGGTGGTGTGCTGGAGCAGCCGCGCCCAGCCCCGCGAGGTCGAGGCCACCTCCGCCCACGGCGCTGCCTACGTGGAAAAGCCCATCGGGCACGACGACCTGCTCGTCCTCGTCGGGGGCTGGCTGCGCCCCTGACCCGGCGCCGGTGAGGCCACCCGGCCGGGGCCACCACCGCGCTCAGGACAAGGGTGCCGACGGCCCACCCACGGGAAGGGGTTCGTCCGCCGCTCCCGTTGGCCCCCGGGCCTGTGGCGACGGGGATCAGGCCCGCTCAACTCCTGCCCCGCGTGACCGGGGGCGCGGCCTTTTACCCGGGCTGAGGCGCCGGGAAGTCCTCCTCCCAGAACTCCAGTTCCCCGCGCACGCCGCCCTCCACCCCCTGCCGCGCGTGGGCGGTCAGCTCCACCCGGCGAATCTTGCCGCTAATGGTCTTGGGAAGCGGCGCGAACTCCAGGCGGCGAATCCGCAGGTGGGGCGAGAGGCCCTCCCGCGCGAAGGCGAGCAGCTCGCGCGCCACCTCCGCCGAGGGCTCGACCCCGGGGGCGAGGACCACGTAGGCCTTGGGCACGCACAGCCGCTCGGGGTGGGGGCTGGGCACCACGCCCGCCTCCGCGACGAGGGGGTGGGTGACGAGGAAGGACTCCAGCTCGAAGGGCGAGACCCGGTAGTCCGCGCTCTTGAACACGTCGTCCGAGCGGCCCACGGAGAAGAGATAACCGTCCTCGTCCCGCCGCACGATGTCCCCGGTGGGGTAGGTCGCGCCGCCCAGCACGGCCGCCGTGCGCTCCGGGTCGCCGTCGTAGCCCACCATCAACCCCAGGGGCCGCGCGGCCCCCAGGCGCAGGTTCAGCTCGCCCTCGTCCGCCTCGCGGCCGTGCTCGTCGAGCAGCACGACCTCGTAGCCGGGGAGGGGGCGGCCCATGCTGCCGGGCCTGACGGGCACGCCGGGCGGGTTGCCGACCTGCGCGGTCGTCTCGGTCTGCCCGTACCCGTCGCGGATGGTCACCCCCCAGGCCGCCCGCACCCGGGTGATCACCTCCGGGTTGAGGGGCTCGCCCGCGCCCACCGCCTCGCGCAGCCGCACCGGATAGGCCGCGAGGTCCTGCTGGATCAGCATCCGCCACACCGTCGGCGGGGCACAGAGGGTGGTGACGCTCTGGCGGACGAGCTTGCCCAGCGTGGCCGCCGCGTCGAAGCGGGCGTTGTCGAGGTACACGGCCGCCCCCACCGTGAGGGGCACGAAGAAGCTGCTCCAGGCGTGCTTGGCCCAGCCGGGCGAGGAGATATTCCAGTGGCGGTCACCCTCCCGCAGCCCGAGGTAGTAGCCGGTCGAGAGGTGCCCCGCCGGGTAGCTGGCGTGGGTGTGGACCACCAGCTTCGGGCGGCTGGTGGTGCCGGAGGTGAAGTACAGCAGCACCGGGTCGCTCGCCCGCGTCACCCCGTCGGGCGTGAACCCGGCGGGCGCCCGGTCGGCCCCGGCGAGGGAATGCCAGCCCGGTCCCGCGCTCGCGTCCACGCTCACCCGCAGCAGGTCACCCGGCAGCCCGGCGAACTTCTCCACGTTCGCGCCGTCGGTCACGACCGCCCGGACCCGGCCGCGCTCCACCCGGTCCTCCACATCGGCCGCAGTCAGGAGCGTCGCGGCGGGCAGGATGGGGGCGCCGAGCCCCATGCAGGCGATCAGGACCACCCACAGCTCGGGCACGTTGCCGAGCATCACGAGCACCCGGTCGCCGCGCCCCACCCCCAGGGCCCGCAGGTGGTTCGCCACGCCGCCCGCGCGGGCGCCCAGGTCCGCGTAGGACAGCTCCCCCCCGTCCCAGAACAGCGCAGGCGCCTCCCCCAGCCGGGCCGCCAGCGGCGCGAACACGTCGAGCGCCCAGTTGAAGGTCGTGAGTTCCGGCCAGTGGAAAGCGGCGTGCGCGGCCTGGGGATCGGACGCGTGGTCGAGCAGCACCTGCCGGGCGGCCTGGAAGGCGCGGGCGCCGGGGCTGTCCGCGCCGTGCCGGGCTTCGGGATCGGTCATGTCACCCTCCTCGGGGGTGGGAGCCTTCAGGGACGGGCGGACGGTGGAACCTCCCCGTCACCTTAACCGACCCGGGGCGCAGGCGGGCGGGGGGGGACTCCCCCCAATTCGTCAAGGTCTCACCCGCCGCACAACCACGTCATTCCGGCCACGGGCCGCGCTGGGCGGCGACCCGGCCTCCCGCGACCCACCCGGTCAGAAACGCCGAAAAACGTAAAGATGAAGAGAATCCCTCTTGTTACAGTGACGTTCGCATGCAGACTTCCCCCCCCCGTGGCCCGAGCGCGGACCAGATTGACCTCCGGCAGGTGTTCGGCACGCTGCGGCGCTCTGCCCCACTGCTGCTGCTGGCTCCGGCGCTCGTCGCCGGGGGCACCTACGCCCTGACCAAACGCCAGCCGCCGACCTACGAGTCGAGCGCGAGCGTGATCGCCGTGGACAACGACGCGCAAAATTCCCTGATCAACAACACCCTGGTGACGGCGCCGCCGCTGCCCCAGGGCGCGGTCGAGCAGGTGATGCGCAGCCGCAGCCTCCTGAACGACGTGGTGGGGCGGCTGGAGCAGACGGACCTCGGCCCCGCGCTGGTGGGCACCATCCGCCGGGACCTGACGAACGAACTCGCCGAGCGCGACTTCACCCGCTTCAAGGTCCGGGCCCGCCTCGATCCCCAGCAGCGCGGGGTGTACGAACTGCGCGCGCAGGCGGAGACGCCCGAGGCCGCCCGGCTCCTAGCCGAGGCCGGGGTGCGCTCGCTGATCGCCTGGGACAACGACCGCGCCAAGCAGGGGGTGATCCGCTCCCGGCAGAGCCTTCAGGAGCAGCTCCGCAGCCTGACGGTGCGGATCAACGCGACTCCGCCGGGCAACCTGGAGCGCCAGAGCCTCGTGGCGGCGCGCGGGCAGCTCCTGCAAAACCTCTCGCAGGTCGCGGTGCTGGAGACGGCGGCGAGCGGCACGCTGGTGCTCGTGTCCGAGCCGGTCGCCCCCCTCACGCCGGTCTCTCCCCGGCCCCTGCGCAACGCGGCCCTGGCGGGACTGCTCGCCCTCTTCCTGACGGCGGCGGGAGCGCTCCTCAGTGACAGCCTGCGCCGCCGGGTGGACGGCCCGGCGGACCTGCTCCCGCTGGGGCTGCCGCTGCTCGGGCAGTTGCCGCTGCTGCGCCGCCGCAGCCTGGGGGAGGGCTTCATCCAGGCCAGCCGCAGCGGGCCGCTCTACGAGAGCGTGGGCTTCTTGCGGATCAACGTGCTGTCGCTGCTCCCCGAGGGGGGCCAGCGGCGGCTGGTGATTTCGAGCACCTACCCCGGCGAGGGCAAGAGTTCGGTCACGGCGGCCCTGGCCGAGAGCCTGGGGGCGAGCGGGATGCGGGTCCTCGTGATCGACGCCGACCTGCGCCGCCCCACCCAGCTCAAGGTCTGGTCCCCCGAGCGCCTCGCCACCCACCCCCTGCCGGGCACCCGGCCGGGCCTGCCCCCCGCCACGACGGTACCCGACATGTTCCTGCACCCGGAAGCCGCCCACGTCACCCGGGTCTCGCCGGGCGTGGACCTGCTTCCCGCAGGCACGTCCCAGCGCGCCGGGGGCGTGACCGGTCTCCTGAGTCAGCCCGCCTTCCGCACCCACCTCGACCGCTGGTCGCAGGGGTACGACTACGTGCTGATCGACACGCCGCCGATGCTGTCCCTGCCCGACACGCTGGCGGTCGCCCCCTACACCGACGGCATCCTCCTCGTCGTGGAGGGCGGCAAGACCCGGCTGGCCGACGTGGAGCGCACCCTGCAAAATGCCCGGGTGGCGAAGGTCAAGGTGCTGGGCCTCGTGTTGAACAAGGTCGCGCGCGCGAGCAGCACCTACTCCAGCTACGGCTACGGGGCCGACCACACCGATCCGCCCGTGCGCTCCTCCCGCAGCCCCGTGACCCAGATGTGAGGGAGGGGGGGGGCGGGCCCCCTCTCCTCCAACCCCAGCCTCAGGTGGAGCTGGCGGCGCGCGAGCAGCCCCGGCTCCATTGCCTTTCCCGCCGCCTCCCCTGCCGGGGCTGAGGCCGGAGGGGAGGTCCCGCGCGGTCGCTGCTCCGCGGTGAATGCTGACCGGACGGGTCCTCCCCTCTCCGGGCAGCGATGCTCAGTCGCCCGGCTGGGCCAGGGGCTGGCCCACGGCCACTCCCGGGGCCTGCGGGGCACGCCTCAGGAAGAGGGCCAACCCCACCGCCAGCGCGGCGATGGCGGCCGAGACCGTGAAGGCGAGGTGGAGCCCGGCCACCTGCGCGGGGACCTGAGCCGCGCCCTGGGTGGTCAGGCTGGCGGCGCGGCCCGCCATCAGGGTGACGAGCAGGGCCGTACCCGCCGCGCCCGCCACCTGTTGCAGGGTGCTGAGGATGGCGCTGCCGTGCGAGTACAGGTGCGGCGGCAGCGGGCCCAGGGCACTCGTGAACACGGGGGTGAAGAGCAGCGCCAGCCCCACGCTGAGGGTGAGGTGCAGCGCCAGCAGCGCCCAGACGGGCGTGCCCGTGTCGATCCGGCCCAGGCCGACGAGCACCAGCGTCATCAGGACCGTGCCGGGCAGGGCGAGCGGGCGCGGCCCAACGCGGTCGTACAGCCGCCCGATGCCCGGGGCGAGCAGGCCCATCAGCAGGCCGCCGGGCAGCAGCAGCAGGCCGGTTTGCAGCGTGTCCAGGCCGCGCAGGTTCTGGAGGTACAGCGGCAGCAGGACCCCGCCGCCGAACAGCGCCATCATGGCGATCACCATCAGCCCCACACCCAGCGTGAAGACCGGGAACCGGAAGGCCCGCAGGTCGAGGAGCGGCGTCCCCCGGCGCCCCAGCACGACCTGTCGCCACAGGAAGGCGGCCAGCGAGACGCTCCCCACCAGCAGCGGCACACTCACGGCGGAATTGCCCAGCCCGCCGGGCGTCTCCCCGAAGCGGCTCAGGGCGTAGACGAGGCCGCCGAAGCCCAGCGCGGACAGGGGCACCGAGATCACGTCGAGGGTCAGCCGTTGCGGGGTGCCCACGTTCCTCAACGTGCGGGCCCCGTAGCCCAGTGCGGCGAGCGCGATGGGCAGCACGAAGAGGAACAGAAAGCGCCAGGGCAGCACCTGGAGGATCAGCCCCGAGATCGTCGGCCCGACGGCGGGCGCCACCGAGATCACGATGCTGATCTGGCCCATCACCGCCCCGCGTCCTGGCCCGGGCACCAGGGTCAGCACGGTGGTGATCAGCAGGGGCAGCATGATCGCCGTGCCGCCCGCCTGCACGATCCGCGCCAGCAGCAGCGGCACGAAGCCCGGCGAGAGGGCCGCGAGCAGGGTGCCCACGCAAAACAGCGTCATGGCCGTGAGGAACACGGTGCGGGTCTGGAGCCGCTGGAGCAGGAAGCCGGTCACGGGGATCACGACCGCCATCGTCAGCATGAACGCGGTCGAGAGCCACTGCGCCGTGCCCGCCGTGATCCGCAGGTCGGCCATCAGGCGCGGCAGGGCCACGTTCATGATCGTCTCGTTGAGGATGACCACGAAGCTGGCGATCAACAGGATCAGGATGACGGCGCGGTCACGCGGGGCGAGCGGTTCGGCGGGGGCACTCACGGGCGGACCTCCTGGGTCGGGGAAGCGCGATGGCGACGAGGGGCCCGGGTTCCGGCGCGGCCGGGACCGTCCTCTCCCCCCGTCACGGCGACCCCATTCGGGTCATGCTCGTCCGGTAGCCGCCGCCGGGCCACGTCCAGCCGCCCGTCACGGTCTGGCCGTCCCCGCTGAACGTCCCCCGGTAGAAGCTGGGAGAGTCCCGCTGCCCGGCCCAGATCGTCAGCGTGTCGCCCGTCAGGTCATAAACGTAGTCGAGCGTCTGCCCGTCCGTGAAGGAGTAGACCCGGGTGTGGATGTCCGCGCTCCGCCTCCCGCCGAAGGGGTGGAGGTGCCCGATGACCTCGGTCCCCCGGATGGGCCGGTCGCCGTGGATCAGGTCGAAGTGCTGGACCAGGAAGAAGCCGCCCTCCATCCACTCGTACCTGACCTGCCCGGTGGCCTCACCGGAGACCTGCCAGGTGCCCACCAGCCGCTCCAGAGTGCTGAGGTCGGGATTCGGCGTTTCCAGGTTGGTCATGCTCTGTCCTCTCTCGCGGGCGTCTCGGGGTGGAGACAGATTGACGTTTACGGCGGCGAGTCGGTGAACGCCATCCCCCGGTCGGCCAGCGCCGCCCGCAAGGTCCCCAGCGCCCTCGGCCCCAGGCCGTGGAGCCGTGCCACCTCGGCCCCGCTGTGCCGGGCGAGGTCCGCCAGCGTGGTGATTCCGGCACGGGCGAGGGCCCGCCCGGCGGGGGCGCCGAGCCGGGGAAGGTCGCCCGCTTCCCTGCCGTCGTCCGTCAAGTCGAGAGACGCCTGAAGACGGGTCATGAGGTCTCCTGCAAGACGCTGTGAGGAGGTCCGTGCGTGTGGTTCAGCATCCACTGGAAGCCGGAGCGGTCGGTCAGGTGCCCGAAGGTCGAGCCCCAGAAGGACGGGCCGAAGGGATGGGTGACGGTGCCGCCCTCCGAGAGCTTCTGGAAGGCCGTCTCGATCTCCTCCCGGCTGCCGCATTCCAGCATCAGCGAGACGGCCCCGTTCGGGCGCACGTCCGTCCCCATGTCCGAGCCCATCAGCGTGAGGTCGCCCCGCGTGAGGACCCATTGCAGCACCCTCTCCTGCATCCCGGCGGGCAGGTCGGCGGCCACCGGGGACTCGCCCACGGTCTGCACCTCCAGCGTGCCGCCCAGACGCCGCTGGTAGAACGTCATCGCCTCCTGGCCGTTGTCGGTGAAGCCGAGATACGCCTGAAGCTGTGCCATAGGTCCTCCGGTGGTGGGCCGAGTGGGCTTACTTCGCCGCGGGCGCGTACTGGAGCAGCACGGCCCCGGAGGAGAACGCGCGGGACTCCAGCAGGGTCAGGCCCACCGCAGTCCCCCCGAACAGCCGCTGGCCCGCGCCCAGGGTCAGCGGGTACACGATCAGGTTGAGCTGGTCCACCAGCCCCCGTTCCAGCAGGAAGCGGCCCAGCATGCCGCTGCCGTACATCAGGAGGTCGCCGCCGAGCCGCGCCTTGAGCGCCGCGACCTCCCCGGCCACGTCGGCGCCCAGCACCGTGGAGTTCTGCCAGTCGGCCCGCGTCAGGGTGGCCGAGGCGACGTACTTGGGCAGGGCGTTCATGCGGGCGCCGCCGCTCTCCTCGTCGGTGCGGGAGGGCCAGGCCCGCGCGAAGCCCTCGTAGGTCACGCGGCCCAGCAGCAGGGCCTGCGCGCCCGCCATCTCGGTTTCCTTGAAGGCGGCGATCTCGTCGTTCCAGTAGGCCGCCGTCCAGCTCGGCTCCTCCATCACGCCGTCGAGCGACAGGAATTCGGACATCACGAGTCTGCCCATGTCAGGTCCTCCCCACCCGGTAGGTCAGGTGTGTGGCGTGCGCGGATTCCACGGCCCGCACGCGGTCCAGCCGCACGGGCCGGTCCAGGGGTCCGAACAGCCGCAGGCCGCCGCCCAGCAGCACGGGCGCGAGGTGGAGGTGCAGCTCGTCGAGCAATCCGGCGTTCAGGAACTGCCGGGCCGTGTCCGCGCCGCCCGCCACGCACACGTCGCGCTCTCCGGCGGCCTCGCGGGCCCGGGCCAGGGCGCTTCCGATGCCGTCCGTGACGAAGATGAAGCGGGCGCCGCCGCGCTCCACCGCCGGGCGGGCGCGGTGGGTCAGGATGAAGTGCGGCACCCGGTACTCGGTGTCGAAGCCGTCGGGGGCGGTGCCGAAGGCCGTGTGGCCCAGAATCATCGCCCCTATGCCTTCCCGCAGTTCCCGCTTGATGCCCTCGGCCGCGCCCTGTTCGGCGAAGTACCAGTCGTGCAGGCCGCCGTCCTCGCCGCTTGGCCCGGCGATAAAGCCGTCGAGCGACAGGGCGAGGTCGAGAAAAACCCGGCCCATCAGACCGGCCTCCTGGGGCGGTGGGATTCGCTGCGTGTCATGACGGCCTCCTGGGGAGATAAGGGGGTGGACCGGACGCATAGCCGCGCCCGTCCCGTTCCCCTCCGTAACTTGCCTTCTTATTTAGCTTACAACATAACGATGTGAGATTGCAACATTCTGCTCATTTGGTGGAGACCGTGGAGGGCAGGCACGAGGAGAGACCGCCCTCCACCTCGCTGCCACGAGGACGGCCGCACCACCGCGCACGCTCCCGACCTCGTGCGCGAGCTGCTCGGCCCGAAGCGGTTCACGGACCTCCGCGCCGACCTGCCCGGGACCAGCTCCACCGCGCCGCCGCCGCGGCCGAAGGACCTCGGTGTGGTCGTGCGCGAGCCGCTTTCCCCGCCCGCCGCGACCCGGGTCTACGCCCCGAGCGAGTGGGGCCGCGAGCTGGAGCCGGTCTTGCGGGCGCTGGGGGGCCCGCTCACCGACCAGGCCGCAGGTGCCCATCGCTGGTGACGGCCATAAAGACCATGTTCCACCCGCCCGGGAACGGAGCGGCAGCGTGGCCTTGCAGCTCGGCCGCGAGCGCTTCCGACTACAGATTGTCGGCGGGGGCCACCCCCACCTCGGACGTGCAGACCCTGGGCGGCCTGCTGTTCGGGATGCCGGGGCCGGTGACGCGGCCGGGCACCTGGCCCGTCGTGTCAACCCCGTTGGCTCAAGGCGCGTCCCTGCCGTCCGGAGGGTTCAGCCACCGTGACGAGGCCGGTCAGGGCGATGCAGGCGCGCAGTTGCCCCAGGGTGCTGAACGGCAGGCCGGTGGGGACGGTCTGTGGACAAAAGGCCATCTGGGGGGCGTCTGGGGGGGTGCGGGAAGCTGAGGGAGAACGTGTGTTCCACGCCCGCGCAGAGGGCCGCAGCTTCCCAGGCCGCCGTTCAGCCCTCCTGGCACTGGCGCAGGGAGGTCAGGGTCCCCAGGGTTTCGCCCCGGTAGAGTTCGGCCACCCCGCCGTCTGTCCACCACGTGTACCCGCCCCCCACGTAGCGGACGCCCGAGCCGGAGCGGGCCCGGGTCAGCTCCAGCACCCGGCGGCCGACCACGAGCCGCGCGTGCGGGCCGGTGTAGGTGGCCTGGATGCGGGTGTTCCCGGCGCAGACGTACCGCACGGTGGGCCCACCCCCACCGCCCGCCGACGCGGGGGAGGTGAGGGCGAGCAAGAGGGCGGCGAGGAACTTGCTCATCTTGGACTCCTGACGGGCGAGAGGGGACTCCAACCGTGGGTCCCCCGGCGGTCGGGGCCTCCCGGGCTCACCTCTGCGCCGGAGCGGACGATCACAGGTGACGGCTCACAGCCCCCCCGGGTCGTTCGGCAGGGGCGGCTTGGTAAAGGCGCGGCCCACGTCTACGAGGTCGCCCGTCAGGTCCTCGCCGGCGGGCTTGGGCCCTCCCCCCACCCAGGCGGTCAGGGCGTCGAAGGCCTCGGCCTCCTCCGCCTCGCTGAACTGGCAGTGGCCGGGGCGGCGGATGGCGCGCTGCACCAGCAGGTCGCCCTTCCCGGCGGCCTCCACCCGTCGGCGGTAGTTCGCCTCCACGAAGATCGGCACGAAGGGGTCTCCGGTCGTGTGCAGGGTCAGCAGCGGCACGGTGATGTTCCCCGTCGGAATCCCGTAGATCGCGGGCCTGGGCAGGTCGCGGCTGCCCGGGGCGGCGTTGATTCTCCGGATGCCCCGGTTCAGGGTCGCCTCGTCCAGCCCCAGGCCCGGGTCGATGCGGTACACCGTGCCCACGTTGGTCGCCACCTGCGTCCTCGGGACGAGGTTGGCGACCCCGGTGTACTTGGTGCTGAAGCCCGCCGCGTAATACTTGGCGCCCAGGTCGAAGACGAGGTTCAGGCCCTCCTGGCGAAAGGGCCGCGGGCCGCCCGTCAGGTGCTTTTGCACCGAGTCGAACTGCCGTCCAAGCGCCGTGTAGGTCCCCGGCTCGCCCAGGCGGGGCCGCACGACCTCGCGGTAGGTCGTCGCCAGGAAGCGCGGGTCGAGCACCGGGAGCAGCATGGGGCCGAAGTTCTGCCCGGTGAGGTATTCCCCCACCAGCCGGTACGACAGGAAGTAGTCGAACAGCTCCAGCCCGACCAGCGCCCCGCACTCGGCCACGGCCCCCTGGTAGACGTTCGGGTAGGTTTCGAGCGAGTCGGTGACGATGTTGCCGCCCATCGAGCGGCCGTAGAGCAGGGTGCGGCCAGGGGGGCCGACCTGCCGGGCGAAGAACTGCCGGAGGTCGTTGAGGTCGTCGGCACCCTGGCGCACGGCCCAGCCGTTGACGCTGTAGCTGGAGGCGGCCCAGGCGTAGCCGCGCCGCAGGAGGTGCGCGCGGATAGGCGGGAAGTTCTCCTCCAGCCTCAGGCCGAAGCCCTCGAAGCCGTGGGCGTACATCACCAGCCCGCCGTTCCAGTTCCCGGGCACCTCGATCTGGTAGCCGTAACCGTTTCTCGTTCCGTAGAGGGCGCGGGCCCCGGGGAGGGGCGTGAAGCGGGGGTTGGCGACCCGGTAGGCCCAGGAGCCGGGGTCGTTCAGCAAGACGACGCACCCCGACAGGCCCAGGGACAGGGCACCGAGGAGCACGGAAAGACGCTTGTTCATCGGACCTCCGGGAGAGCGGGCATCTGGAACTCTCCGTCTTTCTCGGGGCGGAGAGAAAAGACCTCATGGGACAGGGGGAAGCGTCTCAGGGCGCGGCCTCGGCCCTCGCCACCCGGTCGAAGATGGTGATGACCTGCTCGAAGGCCTCCGGCCCCACCTGGATCACCCCCGAAAAGGGGCGGTCGAGCGCGAGCACCAGAAACAGGATCAGCGCGATGGTGCCCGACAGCGCCAGCACCATCAGCCCCTGCGACCACACGCTGCGCACCCCGAAAAAGTACGAGAAGGCCACCGTCACCACAGCCCCCACCCACAGCACCCCCCACATCAGCCCCGGCAGGTGGGACCGCCCGCTGAGCAGCCGCAACCGCCGCTCGTCGCCCAGGTCGTTCAGCCGCTCCAGCGCCTGCGTGTACCAGACGTTCTCGTACCCGGTGCGGGGTTGCAGGCCCAGGTACGCCTCCCACAGCCGGTCGTAGGCCCGCTGGGTCTCGGGGCTCGCCTGCCCCCGGCCCAGTGCGGGCCACTCCCGCGTCACCACCGCCTCGGCGTACCCCCGCAGGTCCCCCCGCAGCGTGGCGCGGGTCTCGGCGGGAAAGGCGCGGGCGCCCCGGTAGAGGTCGGCGAGCGCGTTGGCCTCGCGGTCCACCCGCGTGCGGGCCTCGCCCTGCGCCTCCCAGGCGACGATCACCACGAAGGCGAGCAGCACGGCGTACAGCACCCCGACCACCGCGTAGACGAAGCCCGCCACCTCCTTGTGGGCCTCCAGGGTGGAGAGCTGCACCGAGCGGCGCACCCCCACCATCCCACCCAGCGAGACCAGCACGGCGGCGAGCACGAACAGCAGCGCCGAGAGCCACCCCATCAGCGCCTCCCCCGGTCAGGCCCGTCGCGGCGGACCCCGGAGGCGACCGGGAATGGGCTGGTACGGGGTCTCTTCTCCATACATCCTCCTGCTGAGGGGGAGCGGGGCGGGGACGAGGGCCTGTGCTGCCCGGCCCCGCCCCCCGCCGCGAGGCGGTCAGCCGCAGTTGCTGACCACGGGCACGGCGTTGCTGGTGAGCACCCGCGTCACGCCGCTGCCGCTGAAGCCCTGCATCTCCAGCTCCGAGTACCCGATCACGTTCGGCGACACCACGATGCTCTGCTGCCCCAGCGTGCCCGTCCCCACCCTCAGCGGCGCGGTTCCCGCGGGCAGGCCGAAGGTCACCCGGCCCGCGCCGCCCGAGATGCTCGTGCCCGTCACATTGATGCCCTGCCGCTCTCCCGTCGTCACGCCCACCAGGGAGACTTGCACGCGCTCCAGGTCGCCGCCGTACAGGAAGTCGAACTGCATCGGCGTGGGCAGGTTGTCGCAGATCAGCGGGCGGCCCAGGTTGTCCGTGTACCCGCTGGTGAGCACGGGGTCGGTGACGTAGAGGTCGTCGTCCGGCGTCGTTCCCCCGCACGCGGCGAGGGCGCCGAGCAGGGGAAGGGCCAGCAGCGGGCGGGCGAGCCTGGAAGTCAGGGTCATGGGGGTCTCCTCCTACTGGGAGAGGGCGACGCAGTTGTTCGCCACGGTGATCTGGGGTTGGTTGAGGCCGCGCTGCGCGAGGAAGCCCTGGTTGCCCTGGGTCACCCAGGTGTAAAAGCCGTTCGTGTACCGCACCCCCGAGCCCGATTCGGTCTGGTAGAGGGTGTCGGTCTCGCCCTGCCAGAAGAGCTGGGCCGCACTCGGGCCGAGGTAGGCCACGGCGATGCGCTGCCCGCCGTCGCAGGTGTAGTTCACGGTGTTGACGTTGGAAGGCCCCGAGGGGGACGGGCCGAAGCCCGGCACGGGGATGACGGTGGACCCTCCGCCACCGGGGCCGACGGGGATGATGGTGGAGCCTCCACCGCCAGGGCCGACGGGAATGATGGTGGAGGAGCCCCCGTTGTTGGGCTGACACCCCGAGGCGACCGTGAAGCCGTTCTGGTTGAGGAACGCGCCGCCGCCGCCGATGTTCCAGCTCGTGACCGGATCGGAGTAACGCACGACCCCCCCGAACGGCACCGGGCCCTGGTTCCGCCGGACCAGGGTGTAGGTGACGCCGCCGAAGTTGAGCTGGGCCACGAACGGGCTACGGTACGCCACATCGAGGGCCACGCCGCCACCGCACAGGTACGAGATGTCGGTGCCGGGCACAGGCACGCCGGGAATGCCCTGCGCGCGGGCGAGGGTGCCCACCCCCAGCAGGGCGAGGACGGTCAGGACGGCGGGGAGACGGGGGGCGTTCATGCGGACCTCTCTTCCGGCGGAGGGGGCTGGGGCCAGACACCCCGGCCCCACCCGGGCCTACTGCACGAGATTGCCGATCTGGCCGCGAATCTCGCCGTTCGGGTAGGTCTCGGAGTGGACGTTGACGTAGAGCTGGCGGTTATTCAGCCACGTCACCTGCTGCTCGCTCAGGGTGAAGGTCCCGCTGACCCGCCCGCTGCGCGCCCCGTTCGTCACCTGGTCGATCACCAGCGGCAGCAGCACCGGGGCGTTGGTGTTCTCGTCCGCCGGGCCGTGGATGTGCGCGACCGTCACCGCCGAGCTCAGGTCCTGAAAGGTGCCCACGACCGTCAGGGTGCGGCCCTTGAGGGTCAGGCTGGTCTGCCCGGTCGCGGTGGTGGTGACGACGGGGCGCTGATTGGCGCCGGAGAGGTTGGTGCCGTAGCGGGTGGTCGTCTCAAACTGCCCGCAGGCGGTGAGGGTGAGGGCGAATCCGGCAAGGGCGCTGAGGGGGAGTCGGTTCATGGTCGGTCTCCTGAAGGGGTCGGGGGGCGGGGGAACGGGGCGTCGGGCGAGGTTGGGTCAGGGTTCACCTCCTGGCCCCGGGCGCGGAGGAGACCGCGTGGCCCGCGGGGGGAGAGGTCGCTTTCGCCGGGCTTCTCCCAGGCCGCCGATGGTTGGAACCATTCCGGTCACCTCCCCTTCAGCGCCCGGCCCGCACGCTGCGCGCCACGGCGCCCAGGAGGGGCAGGTCCGCCGGGGCGGCGGCACTCAGCACGAGCCAGTTCCGGGCGCCCCCGTCCAGCGGCACGAGGTAGAGGGGGCCCAGCGGACCGCGCGTGCCCCGCCAGGTGCCGACCCAGGCGGGTCCTCCCCCGGAGCGCGTGAGGCGGGCGAAGCTCAGCAGGGCCCCGGCCCCCTGGATGCCCAGCGGCGCGAACTGCCGCGCGTAGGCGTCCGGGCTGAGGCGGCGGGCGCCGACGGGACGCGGCAGAACCGTGGCGGTGAGGGCGTCCTCCTGCCCCGAACGCCGCAGGGCCACGCCCCCCACGAAGGGCCGCACGGTGTAGCCCCCCGGGTAGCGCAGCGTGAAGCCCGCGCCCGCGTAGGTCCGGTCGAGGATGGGGGCGGCTCGGGGCGAGGGGGTCCCCCCTCCGGCCAGGGCCAGCCCCGACGAGGTGACCAGCAGGAACAGGGCGGCACCGTTGAGGCGGACGGACATGGGCAGACCTCCGGGGGCAAAGGGGGCGCTACTGGACGGTCACGGTCAGGTCGAACTCCTGCGCGTTCGGCCCCGGCGGCGAGGAGGGGCGCCTGTAGAGCAGCGTGAGCTCCACCTCGCCCGGCTGGACGGCCTGATAGCTCAGCAGGACGAGCCCGCCCGCGCCCAGCCCCGTTCCCTGCGCCAGGAAGCTCGGCTGGCCCAGCGGCAGCAGCGTCGGCCAGGCGTCGGTCTGCGGCTGCCAGGCGTAGCCCGTGGAGGGATTGCCCGGCAGGGTGATCTCCAGCGTGTCGCCCACGTTGAGCCTGACCTCTCCCCCGTCGGCGTCCTGACCCACCCGGACGACCCGGGGCAGGGGCGGAACGGGCGTGACCGCGCCTCCGGGGGCGACGGAGCCGGAGGCGGCGGGCGCGCACCCGGCGAGTCCCGCGAGGACGAGCACCACGGCGGGGGCCAGCAGCAGGGAGTTCTTCATCTGTTCCTCCTTCCCTCTCCGGGGACGTGGGCTCGCGCCCCGCCCGCCGGCCATCAGAACCACGCGACCCGCACGCCCACCTGCGACAGCGACAGGCTGCGGCTGCCCGTCTCGTAGAACACCCGCCACACCGGCAGCGTGCGGTCGATGGGCCCGGCCACGACCCCGCCGTCCGGGCAGCCGTAGTTCATCCGCAGACCGGCGACCGGCGCCGTCGCCCCGGTCAGCGCCACGCACCGCTGCCCGTTCGCCAGTTCCAGCGCCCAGGGGGTGCCCGCCGGGTAGTTCGGCTCACTCGCCCGCGTTCTGCCCGGCAGGGCGCCGCTGCGGGTGAGCAAGACCGCGTTGGCGCTCCAGGGATCGGCAGAGCAGGCCATCGGATCGCGGGGATTCAGCGACGTGAAGCAGGGGTCGAGGATACGGTTGCCGCTCATGCAACGGTAGGCGTCGGGCCGGGTGGGCGAGGCGGCCGAGGCGGCGAAGCACGAGCCGCTCGCCTGCCCGGTGACCGCGACGCCGATGAGCAGACCGCCGCCCGGCTTGAAGGGCGTGTAGAGCTGCACCCCGGTGAGGGTGGGCGGCGTCGTCTGGGCCGTGGCCGGGCCTCCGGCGCCCAGCGCCAGAAAGACCAGGGCGAGGGACCTGTGCCACTTCGGGAAGTCAGTGCTTGGGATCATCTCCGTCATGCCTCCGGGGGAACGCGTTCTGAACCTCATCGGGCAGCACCGTGTTCGGCGCGGGAACCCGCCCGGTGATGAGGTACTCGTCGAGGGCGTCGCGGGTCTGACTCACCCCGCCGAGCAGGTAGGAGGTGTGGCCGTCCCCCTCGCGGGTGAGCAGCACGGCGTTGTCAAACTGCCCCAGCACGCCGTTCGCCCAGGCGTACGCGGTCGAGGGATCGTGGCTGGCGTTCACGAGCGGGACCGGCGGGGTGCCCCGGATGGTCAGGCGCCGGGGCGGGTTGTTCATGGGCACCGGCCAGCCGGGGCAGTTCGCCTGGACCCCCCAGCTCGCCGCGTCGTTGCGGATGTGGGGAGCCACCGATTCGGAGAGTCGCCGCTTGTAGACCAGAGCGTGGAAGCTCCGCGCCGTGGCGGGCCAGTCGAGGCAGGTGATGGCGAGCGTGGCGTAGTTCTCGTCGCTCTCCGATCTGTAGACCGCACTCGACAGGCGGCTCGCGTCCCCCGCGCCCGCGTCGGCGAGCGCCCTCGCCAGGCCGATCCAGCCTGGAAAGCCCAGCGAGGGCAGCGGGTCTTTGAAGAGGAGCTGGCCCTGGAGGTTCTGGAAGACCTGCTCGCCGGTGACTTTCGCGCGGCACGTGCCGGTCTTCTCGCACAGCGGCGCGGGGAGGGGCGCCTGATTGGCCTTCGCCACCAGCGCGTCCACGAAGGCGCCCACCTCCTGGCCGTGCAGCGCGCAGTCCGGCGTCTGGCCGCACCACCTTGCGAAACGGTCGAAGCTGTCCTCGACGGTGACGGAGGCCGTGTAGTTGAAGTAGGTCTCGGGCAGCGAGTGGTCGAGCACCCCGTCGAGCGCCATCACCCGGATGTTGCGCGGGTAGCGGGCCGCGTACCCGGCGCCGATCTGGGTGCCGTACGACAGGCCGAGGTGGTTGAGCCCCCCCTCCCCCACCGCGACCCGGACGGCCTCCAGGTCGCGCACCACGCTGGCGGTGTCCACATGGCCGAGGAGTGGCCCGGTCCGTTGCAGGCAGCTCTCGCCCGCCGCCTTGTTGTAGGCGACCAGCCGGGCGAAGGCCGCGTCGTCCTGCGGGAACTGGGACGGGGGGGCGGTGTTCCAGACGCTGGGATCACACCTCACGGGCGTGCTGGTGCCCACGCCGCGCGGGTCGAAGCCGATGATGTCGTAGGAGGCGCGCAGGCGCCGGGTGAAGAGGCCCTTGCCCTGCGCGTCGAGGGCCACGTACTGGGACCCCGCGCCGCCCGGCCCGCCCGGCTCGAAGATCAGGGTGCCCAGGCGCCCCGCCGGATCGGTGGCCCGCAGCCGCGTCAGGCCCAGGGTGATCTTTTCCCCGCCGGGCTGCGCCCAGTCCAGGGGCACCATCAGGGTGGCGCACTCCAGCGGGGCCGGGAACGACTTCTGGTCGGCGCAGGGGCCCCAGCGCAGGGTGGACGTGGGCACCTGAAGGGAGACCGCGCTCAGCCCGGCGAGGGCGCCCGCGCCCAGGGCCGTGGTGAGGAGGACCCTTGCAGGGAGGCTGGGGCTTTTCATGGAAGTCCTCCGTGTGTCGGTGTCCCGGAGCACCTGCGGACGGGACGGGCGGGCGCTTCCTTTCGTCATCGCCCATCCCGGGCCCTCGGGGCTGAAGGAGGCTGAGCCCGGCGGCGGACACGAGGCGGGTCAGGGTGCGCACCCCGCTCTTTGGGCGGTGAAGGGGCTGCGCCGGGCCCCTTCACCGGAAATCGGCGACGGTGAAGAAGAGCGGGAGCGTGCCGTCCCCGGCCCGGGCGGGCCCCGTCACCACGAACTGGGGTGGTCTGTCGCCTCCCGCCTGCGCCGCCACCGCCGCCGGGTCCACCGTGCCCGCCAACGTGTAACGGTCGATCACGAAGGGCACGCTGCTGGCCGTCGTGTTGTCCGGCCCGTCCCCGAGCTGGAAGTGCAGGTGCGGACTCGTCGAGTTCCCGCTGCTGCCCAGTTTCCCGAGCGGCTGCCCGGTCCTCACCCGGTCGCCCACCTTCACCGTGACGCTGCCCGTCTGGAGGTGCGCGTAGGTCGCCCACACGCCTTGCCGCATCTGCACCACCACGCTGTTGCCGATGTAGTCCGCGGGCTTCTGCACGGTCGTGGCCGGTTGCCCCACCCCCGTCTCGGGCATGTCGTTGCGCACGTACACGACCGTGCCGTCGGCGGCCGCGACCACCTCGGCCCCGTAGCCGTACCACTGCGCGTTGGTCGAGCCGTCGCCGCTGAAGAGCTGGCCGTCTTGCAGCCGCACCCAGTCGATGGCGAAGGTCTCGGGCTTCACATAGCGCAACCCGTCGTCCACCCCCTGGAGGTAGCGGTGCAGGGCGGAGGGGGCGCAGCAGCCCACGAAGTTGAACCAGCCCGCGCCTCGCAGCGGAGGGGCGATCACGACCGGCGCCCGGGTCTGCACCGGGAGGTCAGGCCCGTTCACCGTGAGACTGCCAATGTCGGAGGCGCCGCGCGCGTCCGGGGGAAAGCTGTAGGTAATGCGGTGCGTCAGCCGGGCGGGCACCTGACCCCTGGGCACCACGACGTCGAGGATGGCGGTGGCGGTGCTGCGCTCAGGGATGGGGTTCATCGCCTGACCCGGGGCGATCTGGCCGGCGGGGAGGGCGTTGCTCAGGCCGGCACCCTGCCGGGTGACCGCGCCGAGGGCCGGGCCTTCGAGCTTCAGCAGCGAGCGGCCTCCCGCATCGAGCACCTCGACCGAAGTGAGGGTGACGGGCGCGGTAAAGACGTTGGTGAAGAGGAGGTCGTATTCCAGGTGCTCCAGGCCGTCGCTGCCGAGCACCCGCAGCGGGTCGTTCGTCGAGGCCACGAGGAGCGCGGTCGGGTGCGAGGCGGACGCGGCCCGCGAACCCTGGCCCGTCACCATCGGGGCGCAGGCGGCCAGGGTAAGACAGATGAGCCCCGTGAGCGCCAGCGGCAGAGCCGTGCGGAGCGCGCGGGAACGGGGCCGTCGGGACGAGGACTCGGTGTTTGTCATGGTCAGACCCTCCCGGGGCAGGCGCCAGCGGACGGCGGCGCGGAATCGGTCAACGGTGCGGTGCACGACAGCGGCCCAAACGACTGACTCCTGGAAGACTTCGGGCTCAGACCGTCACGCTCACTTCGTAGTCCTCGCGGCTGGGCGGCGCCCCCAGCACCGGTTGAAAGCGCGCGATCTCCTCGTGGAAGACGCCCCGGGCCTCCGCCGCGTGCATCTCGGCCTCGCTCGCCCAGAGCGTCAGCAGCAGCCCCCGCCCCGTGCGGGCATCTGTGAGCAGACGGGCCTCGCAAAAGCCCGGCTGCGCTCGCAGCAAAGGCAGCACCAGATCGCGGTAGATCGACACGGCGCCGCTCATCTTGCCGGGGCGAATCTGAACGGTGACGATCCTTGCGTGCATCTCCACCCCCGACGGCGTAGTTCAACCGGACGCCCTGTCCCTGCGGGCTCGCATGATCCCCCTCCCGGACAACCCGTCCCCTCGCTTTGAATGAGAGGTTGGCAAGGCGACCGTGTAATGCCCGTGTACCGGCAGGCCCCGGAATGAGCCCCCACATCACGGTCCTTCACGAAGGGCTGGAAAAGACTGTCTTGGACGCCGGGAGGAGTGCCCACCTCCCCCGGGGGCCTGTCTAGACTTAATCGATCTTTCAAGGCCGCCCCCACCCAGGTGGCTCCTTCGGAAAACCCTGGACGGGGTGGCCCGGGACGTGGCATGGTGAGTTTCTTCACACCGCCGCCGGAGGACCCCGACCCGTGCCTGACGTGACTTCCCCCTTCGTCTTCCTGCTGGGCCCGGCCCGCGTCACCCTGGGCGCGGGTGTCCAGCCGTTCGGGGTGGACCAGCGGTATCAGCTTCTGGCTTACCTCGCCTGGCGGGGGGAGTGGGTGGGCCGCGAGGGGCTGGCCCACCTGTTCTGGCCGGAGAGCGCCCCGGACACGGCGCGGGGCAACTTCCGGCACCTGCTGGGCCGGGTGCGGGCCCTGGAGCTGGCCCGCGGGCTGGAGGTGGAACGGGGGCGGCTGCGCTGGGCGGTGCCGACCGACCTCGCCGAGTTCACCCGCGCCGTGGGGGAGGAGCGGTGGGAGGGGGCGCTGGAGCTTTACGGCGGACCGTTCCTGACGGGACTCGACCCGGAGGGAACGGGAGAGTTCGCGGGCTGGCTGGAGCGCGAGCGCGAGCGGCTGCACGGCCTGTGGCGCCGGGCCCTGCTGTGCCGCGCGGGGGAACTCGGCGCGGCGGGGGCCCACCTCCAGGCCGCCGAGGGGCTCGACCCCCTGCTGGAGGAAGACCTCGACGAGGAGGTCTTGCACGCCCAGGTCGGCGCCCTGCTGCGGGCCGGGGGACACGGGCGGGCGCGGCGGGCCTACGAGACCTTCGTGGCGCGGCTGCGCGGTGAGTTCGGCCTGGAGCCGACGGCCTCCCTCGAAGGGCTCGGCCGCCGCCTGGGGGAACCCGCGCAGGCGGCGGCCACCGCGCCCTCCGCGCCGCCTGCCCCGGCGTCCCGCTCTTCGTTGCCCACCTCGCCCACCTCCTTTGTGGGGCGTGACCTCGAACTCGCCGAGATAGGGCGGCTCCTGAGCGAGCCGGACTGCCGCCTGCTGACCCTGACCGGGCCCGGGGGCATCGGCAAGACCCGCCTCGCCCTGGAGGCCGCCCGGACGCTGGGCCCCCACTTTCCCGCGGGCGTCTTCTTCGTGCCCCTCGACGCCCTCACCTCGGCGGCCCTGATTCCCACCCAGATCGCCCGGGTCCTGGGTGTCCCGCCCGCGGGCCAGGGCGACGGGCTGGACGGGGTGGTCGGGGTGATCGGGCGTGAGCGGATGCTCCTCGTGCTCGACAATTTCGAGCATCTGCTGGGGGACGCAGACACCACGCAGGCCCTGCTGGAACGCTGCGAGGGCCTGCGCCTGATGGTGACCTCGCGCGAGCGGCTGGGCGTGGAGGCCGAGTGGCTGCTGCCCGTACAGGGGCTGGCGTATCCCGAGGAGCAGGATTTCGGCCCGGTCCACGCCGGGCAGTTCGACGCGGTGGGGCTCTTCGTCGAGCGGGCCCGCCGGGTGCGGCCGGACTTCGCACCGACGGACGAAACGCTGCCCCACCTGCTGGCCCTGTGCCGCCTCGTCGAGGGGGCGCCGCTGGGGCTCGAACTCGCCGCGGTCTGGGTGCGCGCGCTGCCTTTGGAGGAGATCGCCCGGGAACTCGCACAGAACCTGGACTTCCTGGGGCCGGGGGAGCGCGGCCGGCCCGAGCGGCACCGCGGCCTGCGGGCGGTGTTCGAGCACTCCTGGCGGCTGCTGAGCCCGGCCGAGCAGGAGGTCCTGGCGGGGCTCGCCGTCTTCCGGGGCGGCTTTCGGCTGGAGGCGGCCCGGCAGGTGGTGGGGGCGCCGCTGCCCGTGCTGGCCTCGCTGGTGGACAAGTCCCTGCTGCGGGCGCACCCCACGGGACGGTACGGCCGCCACGCGCTGCTCTACGGCTACACCCGCGAGAAGCTGGCCGGGCACCCGGACCGGGAGGCCGAGCTGCGGGCCCGGCACGGCGCGTACTTCCTGGGCTTCCTTCAGGGGCTGGGCAGGGCGCTGCGGGGACCGGACCAGAAAGCGGCGCTCGCGGCGGTGGACGCCGACCTGGAAAATGTCCGGCTCGCGTGGGGCTGGGCCGTGGAGCACCGCCGGGCGGGTGACCTGGGGAGAGCGGCCGCTCCCCTTGCGCACTACTGCACCTCGCGCGCCCGCTCCCGGGAGGGCGTGGAGTGGCTGGCGGGGGCCGAGGCCGCCCTGAGTGACGCCGAGCCCGCCCACCGGACAGCCCTGGGTCAGCTCTGGGTCGCGGGAGCCCCCCTGCTCCACCGCCTGGGGCGCCACGCCGAGGCCGAGCGGTGGGCGGGGCGCGGCCTCGCCCTGGCCCGGGAGCAGGGGGAGGAGGGGGCGGCGCTCCCGGCCCTCACGCTGCTGGGCAGCCTGACCTGGCGGCGGGGCGACTACGGCCGGGCCCGGAGCTTTTTGGAGGAGGCCGTCGCCCTGGCCCGGACCCGGGGGGAGCCGTTCAACCTGGCCGACAGCCTCAACCTGCTGGGCAACGTCACGCTCGACAGCGGGGACCTCGCCGGGGCCGGGCGGCACTACGAGGCGGCCCTCGCCCTGCACCGCACGCTCGGGCACCAGGCCGAGGTCGTGCGGCTGCTCAACAACCTGGGGTGTCTGGCCGCCTACCAGGGGCAGCTCGGCGCATCGGTGGCCCGGCTGGAAGAGGGCCTGCGGCTCGCCCGCGACGTCGGCCTGCCGCGGCTGGTGGCCCAGCTCCTGTCGAGCCTCGCGGAGACCCAGCACGAGCAGGGGGAATGGGCCTGCGCCGCCGCCACCGCCCGCGAGGCCCTGGACCTGGCGCGGCGCAGCGGGGACCGGCGGCTGGAGGGCATCTTGCTGATGGACCTGGGGCGCACGGCCACCGCCTCCGGGGCGCTGGAGCAGGGACGGCGGCAGCTCCGGGAGGCTCTGGCGCTGCTGTGGAGCCTGGGCGAACTCCCGCAGGTCCTGCGCACGCTGGCCCGCTGGGCGGAGTGGTACCTGGCGGCGGCGCAGCCCGGGCGGGCCGCCGCCCTGCTCGATCTCGTCGTGCGGCATCCCAAGACCAAGGGGGTGGACCAGGGCCCCGCCCGGCGGTTGCGCGCCGAACTGGGCGGCGGGGAGAGGAGCGCGTCAGAAGACCCGGAGGCAGACCTGACGGCGGCGGTCGCGGAACTCGTCGGGCCCCCACCGTGAGCAAGGAGCAGGGTGCCGGACGGCGACGCTCTCAAGGCTCCCGGCCCAGGCCCGGGGAGCGAGCAACCTCCATCGGCCACAAGGTCGGTGCAGGAGTCCTGCTGGACGCGCCGCCCGCCGACAGACCAGGCACCGGACAGGCACGCGCGGGCCCTGGCCGCCCCACAGAAGACGACGCGGGCCCTGACGCACGACCGGCCCACCCCCCAGGCTCCTTGCCCCGCATCGTCCGGACGCCGCTCGACATTCTTGCCCGCGAGGCTCGGGGACGCCCGTTCCCCGCCCCTTCAGCATTGCCTGACTGGAGCCGTCTCCCCGGGCTTCAAGACCTGTGGGGTGACCGTGGACCTGACCGGAAGACCCCTTCAAGCGAAAGGGGGCGCACCCTCCCGAGTGAGCCCAGACCCGCCCGCTGGCCGCAGTGAACGAGCCCAACGCACCGATGTTCGGCCGGACATCCCGCCGCTGCCGGGCGGCGGGTCCGGCCACCGTCAGCGCGCCGCCTCCCCAGCCCCCGCCGCGTAGCCGCGCGCCTGGAGGGCGTAGAGGGCCGCGTACTGACCGCCCCGGGCGATCAGCTCGGCGTGGCTGCCCGCTTCCGTCACCACGCCGCCCTCCAGCAGGACGATCCGGTCGGCGAGCCGGACGGTGGAGAAGCGGTGCGAGATCAGGACGGTGATGCGCTCCCCGGCCTGCGCCCGCAACGCCTCGATGGTCTCGAACTCGGCCCGCGCGTCGAGGGCGGCGGTGGGCTCGTCGAACACCAGGACGGAAGCGTCCCGGAAATACAGCCGCGCCAGGGCGAGGCGCTGCCACTGCCCCCCCGAGAGCTGCCGCCCGCCCTGGAAGAGCCGCCCCAGCGGCGTGTCGATCCCCTGCGGCAGCGTGTCCACGAAGGCGGCCCCGGCCTGCCGCACGGCGCCCTCGACGCGCGGCCCGTCCTCCAGGCGGCCCACCTCGGCAATCGCCACGTTCTCGCGGGCGCTCATCTGGTACTGGCCGTAGTCCTGAAAGATGATGCTCATCTGCCGCTGCACGCTGCGGGGCGAGAAGCGCGAGGCGTCCAGGCCATTGAGCAGGATGCGCCCGCCGGTCGGCTCGAAGAGCCGGGTCAGCAGCTTGACCAGGGTGGTCTTCCCCGCCCCGTTCTCGCCCACGAGGGCCAGCGCCTCGCCCCGGCGGACGGTGAAGCTCACCCCGCGCAGCACGTCGCGGTCGGTGAGGGGATAGCGGAAGCCCACGTCCTGAAACTCGACCGTCTCGATGTTTCCCTGCCACTCCTCCCCCGCGTCGAGGTCACGCCCGGGTTTCTCCAGAAAGTCGAAGAGGTTGCGCATGTACAGCAGGTTCTGGTAGATGCCGCTGACCCCGTTCAGCAGCCCCGCGACCGTCCCCTGCACCTGCGCGATTCCCAGGACGAAGATGCTGAAATCGCCCACCGTGATCTCCCCGGCGGCGGCGCGGCGCAGGATCAGGGCGCTCGCCAGCCCGGTCAGCAGCGCCGAGGCCAGGGCCGCCCCGAAGCCCCAGCGCGAGCGGCGGCGAATGATGTCCTCCAGTTGCCGCCGGAAGCCCAGGTAGTAGTCGCGCCAGCGCCGCAGCAGGTAGGGCTCGAAGCCGAAGAGCCGCACCTCCTTCACGAGCCCGTCCGAGGTCAGCAGCCCGCCGAGGTAGTTCTGTACCCGCGCGTCGTGGGTCTGCCAGCGCAGCATCCGGTAGTTCTCCACGCCGAACTTGTTGCTCACCCACACGCCCGGCAGGCTCGCCAGCAGCACGAGGGGCAGCACCCACACGCCCAGCCGCGCCATCAGGGCGCCGACCGACACCAGCGTGACGACGGCGCCCGCCAGCCCGACGAGCTGGGTCGCCACCCCCAGGGGCCGGGAGCCCACCTCGCGGTAGGCCTGCTGCAACTGGTCGTAGGTCTCGGCGTGCTCGAAGGCCTCCACGCTCATGCCCGACGCCTTGTCGAGGATGCGGCGGCTGACCCCGTGCTGGAGGCTGTCGCCGAGGAGCTGCTGGGCCGCCCCCTGCACGGTGGAGAGCAGGCTGCCGAACACCCCCAGCGCGACCTGCACCCCCAGCAAGGCGAGGAGCGCCCGGTACGTCACGCCCCCCTGCGCCGCGCGGGCCACCTCGTCGAGCAGCAGCTTGCCCACGTACAGGTTCGCGGCGGGCAGGGCGCTCGCGGCGAGGCTGGTGGCCGCGTAGGTCAGGCTGTGCCGGGGGCTGGCGAGCCACACCAACCGCAGCGTCTGGAGCAGGTCGGCGGCCCGCTGCCGGGGGGTCAGGGCGTCGGGGGGCGCGGGCGGGGCGGGGCGGGGACGGGTCATCTGCGAGGAGTGTGGCGCGCGGAGCCGAAGGCGATGGTGCTCCGGTCCCGCTTGAGCCCGGGCACGGGAACAGGCGAGGCGCGTTAAGCTGTGCGGCGGACATCGCATGACGGAGTTGAAGGGCTTTCGCACACCACAGCAAGACCGCAGCCGCCAGTCGTTCGAGCGGGTGCTGGAGGCCGCGACCGAGCTGCTCGGGGAGAAGGGCTACGAGCAGCTCACGCTGGCGGAGGTCAGCCAGCGCGCGGGGGTGTCCACCGGCTCGATCTACGGGCGGGTGCGCGGCAAGGAGGACCTGCTCGACGCGGTGCAGGTGCACATTCTGGAACGGGTCGAGCGGCAGCAGACCGAGCTGCTGGACGCGATTCGCGCCGAGCGCCTGCCCTTCGACGCCCTGGTCGTCCAGATGGTGACGGCGCTGGGCGAGTTCCTGAGGGCCCAGGCCAACCTCCTGCGTCCCCTGATGGCGCGGGCCCCCTCCAACCCCACCGTCGCCACCCTGGGCAAGCGCTCCTTCCACAAGCTGAAACGGGGCTGGGCCGACACCCTGCTCGACCACCGCGCCGAGATCGGTCATCCCCGGCCCGAGCACGCGGTGGACGCCTGCTTCTCGCTCGCCTACGCCGCCTTCGCCCGCTACCTGGGCCTGGGCTCGGCGGCCGACGTGGCGGGCGAGGGCGACTGGGACGAACTGGGGCGCGACCTCGGCGAGATGAGCGTGCTGTTCTTGCGCTACCGGATGACGCCCTGACCCGTCACCCCTCCGGGCCACCTCCGCTTCGCAGGTCCCCTCAAAGGAGGCGGCAGAAGGGATTCTCCGGCGTCCGTCCCCGGCTCCCCTCTCCTTCTGGGCTGGTCCAGTCTCAGCGAAGCCGACCGAGGGGTTGACCGGGGCCAGCCCTCCAGCGCCGAACCTTGACTTTTGATCAAATCTGTCGCACTCTAAATCAGAATCATAATTTTAGTTTTGCTCGTGGCCGCCTCGCCGCCCATCTCCTACCTGTCCCGGAGGACTCCATGCGCTTTTCCGTCTTTCTCGTCGGCCGTTCCACCGCACCCGAACAGGACCGCGCCATCATCGGGGCGCTGACCGAGCACGCCCGGGAGGCCGAGGCGCTGGGCTACGACGCCGTGTTCATGCCCGACCACCACTTCACCGGGTACGCCCCGATGTCGAGCGATCCCTTCGTGTTCGCGGCGTACCTGGCGGGCCAGCTCAAGAGGATGCACTTCGGCATGTCGGTCACCACGGTGCCCCTGCACCACCCGGTGCGCTTCGCCGAACGGGTCAACCTGCTCGACCAGCTCACCGGGGGGAGACTGCTGGTCGGCATCGGCAGCGGCACCACACCCGAGGAGATGATCGGCTTCGGGGTGAATTACAAGGAAACGTCCCGCATCGCCCAGGAGAACCTCGACATCGCCGAGCGGCTGTGGCAGAAGGCGGTGGACGACGACCCCGTGCAGTTCGACACCGGGCACTACAAGGGGGCGGTCATCCAGCGCATCGTTCCCGCGCCCTACGGCGAGCGGCACGCGCCCCTGATGAGCGTGGCCCTGCGCGAGTCGAGCGCCCTGCGCGCGGCCCAGAGCGGCTACCCGGCCTTCATCCCCGCCTTCACGCCGCCCAAGATCGGGGGCACCGAGCCCTTCACCCACGTGCAGAAATACTTCAAGGTGTACCGAGACGCTCTGCTGGCCGCCGGTCATCCTGAAGAGGTGGTGCGCTCCGCGCTCTCGTGGACCACCCACACCTACCAGTGCGTGCATGTCGCCGAGACGGACGAGCAGGCGCGTGAGGAACTGGAGGTGATTCTGAGGGGCTACCAGGCGGCCATCGACCGCGAGATGGTCTACAACAAGCGCGCCGAGGAGATCAGCGACGTGAAAATCCACGGAACGCCGGACGCCCTGAGCGAGGACTGGATCGGGACGTGGTGCCTGTACGGCAGCCCGGAGACGGTGCGGGCGCACCTTCAGGAGTACCGGGACCTCGGGATCGGCAACGTGTTGATGGGCTTTACCAACGGGCCGCTGACCGACGAGCGTTTGCGGCTGGGGCGGCAGTCCATGCGGCTGTTCGCCGAGCGGGTCATGCCGCACTTCAAGGCGCAGGAGCGGGTCGGAGTCGGCGCGTGACCGCCCCGTTCATCGTGGGGATCGGCGGCACCACCCGGCCCGGCTCCAGCGGCGAGAAGGCGCTCAGGGTGACGTTGGGACACGCCGAGCGGGCGGGAGCGCGCACGCAGCTCTTCGGCGGGGCCGAACTCGCCGGGCTGCCCCTCTACGCCCCCGAGAAGCCGGAGCGCAACGCCGCCGAGGTCGCGCTCGTCGAGGCCGTGCGGCAGGCGGACGGCCTTCTCATCGCCACCCCCGGGTATCACGGGGGCGTCTCGGGGCTGGTGAAAAACGCGCTCGACCTGCTCGAAGACCTGCGGGGGGACGAGCGGCCCTACCTCGACGGGCGGGCGGTGGGGTGTGTCGTGGTGGCGGCGGGCTGGCAGGGGTGCGGGGTGACGCTGAGCGCCCTGCGCGACATCGTGCACGCCCTGCGCGGCTGGCCGACGCCGCTGGGCGTGACGATCAACACGGTCGCCGTGCAGGCCTTCGCCCCCGGCGGGGAGTGCACCGATCCGGCCACCGACGCCGGGCTCGCCACGCTCGCGGGTCAGGTCCTGCACTTCGCGCGGGCGACCGTTTCCCTGCGTGGGCCGACGGCGGGGGTGCCCGCGTGACCGCCGGGCCGCCGCCCGTGCCGTGGACGCTGGACGAGGCGGCCACCCTCACCGCCGGGGCGGACCTGTGGTCGACGCCTGCCCTGCCCGACCGCGGCGTCCTGCCCGTGCGGATGGTGGACGGCCCGATGGGGGTCGCCAGCCCCCACATCGACGAGCGGGACGTGTCGCTGCTGATGCCCTGCGGCACGGCCCTGGCGGCGTCCTGGGATGTCGGCCTGGCCCACCGCGTCGGCGAGGTGGTGGCCGCCGAGTGTCATCGCCGGGGGGTGCAGGCGATCCTCGGCCCGAACCTGAACCTGCCCCGCAGTCCGCTGGCGGGCCGGGCCTTCGAGACGTACTCGGAAGACCCCTTCCTGACGGGGGCCGTCGGCGCCGCCTGGATTTCCGGGGTGCAGTCGCGCGGGGTCTCCGCCGTCGCCAAACATGTCGTCGGCAACGACTCCGAGACGCAGCGGCACTCCATGAACTCGGTGATGGACGAGCGGACCCTGCGCGAGGTGTACCTGAAGCCCTTCGAGCTGGCGGCCCAGGCGGGCGTCCGGGCGATGATGATGGCCTACAACCGGGTGAACGGGGTGCCCTGTGCCGAGCAGGGGCACGTCATGGGCATCCTCCGCAAGGACCTCGGGTGGAACGGCGTGCTGATGTCCGACTGGTTCGGTGTGCAAGGCGGCGCGCGCAGCCTGAACGCGGGTCTGGACCTGGAGATGCCCGGCCCGCCGCGTCAGATGGGGCCTCAAGTCGCGGAACTCGTCGGGCAGGGCCGGGTGTCCGGGGAACGGGTCGTGGAGGCGGCGCGGCGCGTGGCGACCTGGGCGGGGCAGGTGGACCGCTCGCCCCGGCCGAGCGAACTGGACCCCCAGGCGGTGCTGACCGAGGCCGCCGCCGCCGGGTTCGTCCTCCTGAAGAACGAGGGCGCGGCCCTGCCCCTGCGGGCGGACCGGCCCCTCGCGGTCATCGGCCCGAACGCGGCGGTCCCCTGCTACCAGGGCGCGACCTTCGCCCGGATCGCCCTCGCCGAGGACGTGCCCACCCCCCTGGAGGCGCTGCGGCAGGGCTTCGGCGAGGTGACCTACGAGGATGGGGTCGCCCCGGAATACCGCCTGCCGCCGCTCTGGGCCCTGCCGATCACGGCGGACGGCGGGGAACGGGGCCTGACGGTGGAGTACGTCCCCGGCACGGACGCGGGCGCGGAGCCCACCTTCCGCGAGGTGCGGCGGACCTCCACCCTGGTCTGGTTCGCCGGGATGCCGGGGGGGCTGGCGACCGGGCAGCCCGGCACCGTGCGGGCGCGAACCCGGCTGAGGCCCGTCCTCAGCGGCACTTACCGCCTCTTCTACGGCGGGACGGGGGACGTGACGTTCCTCGTGAACGGGGTCGAGCGTGGCCGCCGTCCCTCCCCGGTCGTGTCGGGGGACGTGATGGGTCACCTCCTGCGCGGCGAGGCGGATCACCTCGATCTGGACCTCACGGCCGGGGAGGAGGTCAGGCTGGAGTACGTGATGACCTTCGGGCCCGCCCGCGCCCAGGGGCTGTGGTACGGGGCCCGGCCGCCCGGGGTGCCGGACCTGCTCGCCCGCGCCGAGAGGCTGGCGGCCCGCTCGGAACAGGTGGTGCTGGTGGTGGGAGAGACCGCCGACTCCGGCGTGGAGAGCCGCGACCGCACGACGACGCGGCTGCCGGAGGCCCAGGTGGACCTGATCCGCCGCGTCTGCGCTGCCCACCCGGGCACGGTCGTGGTGGTGAACGCGGCCCACGCCGTGGACACGAGCTGGGCGGCCCAGGCCGCCGCCGTGCTGCACGTCTGGTTTCCGGGGCAGGGCTTCGGGGTGGCGCTGGCCGAGGTCCTCGCGGGCCTGCGGGAGCCGGGGGGACGCCTGCCCGTCACCTTCGCGCGGCGGGAGGCCGACTACCCCGCCTTCGACCTCACCCCGGACGCCCAGGGGGACCTCCGGTACGAGGAGGGCGTGCTGATCGGCTACCGCTCCTTCGCCGCTCATGGGACCGCGCCCGCCTTCCCGCTCGGGCACGGGCTGGGTTACGCGGAGTTCGAGTACGGCGAGGTGAACGTGCGGCCGCAAGCCGACGGAGCTCTTCAGGTGGCCGTGCCCGTCACCAACACCTCGGGCCGTGAAGGGAAAGAGGTGGTGCAGGCGTACCTCGAACAGCCGGAGTTCGAGGGCGTTCCCGCGCATCCCGAACTCGCGGCCTTCGCGGCGACCGTCGTGCCCGCCGGGGAGACGCGGACCGTGACCCTGACCATCCCCGCCCACGCCCTGCGCCGCTGGTCGGAGGCGGAGGGGCGGTGGGTCACGCCGCCAGGGCCGCGGACAGTGAAGGTGGGGCGCTCAATTCAGGACATCCGCTGGACGGGGCACCTCTCCCCCTGAGGGCTCGCCCCGCTTCCTCAGCCCCGGCGTGCCTGTGCCTTTGTAGCCGGGTGCGCCGCCTCTTCGGTGTCCATCAGGTCGGCGATCTTGAGGCCGGTGCTCAGGATGTGATGGTGCATCTCCCGCCCGGCGTCCCCGGCCTTCCCGGCGCGCATCAGCCCCACGAGGCGCCCGTGTTCCACGTTGCCCGAGAGGCTGTAGTTGGTGCTCTCCAGGTGCTTGTGGAGGTAGTGCTGCACCCGGTAGCGCAGGTCGCGGATTTGCGCCGCGAGGTGCGGGCGCCCGGCCCGGTCGTAGATGATCCGGTGAAACTCCATGTTGTTCTGCGAGAAGCGCGCCATGTCAAACTGCCCCTCCGGGTGCTCCATCTCCGCGACGAGGGCCTCCAGGCGGGCGAAGTCCCCGGCGGTGAGGTGCGGCACCGCCTTGACCGTCGCGAGCTCCTCCAGCACGGCCCGCATCTCGTAGATCTCGCGGATTTCATCGGCGGAAAAGCGGGTGACCTGGGCCCCCCGGTGCGGCTGGATGGTCACGAGCCCCTCGGATTCCAGGGTGCTCAGCGCCTCCCGGATGGGCATGGTGCTGACCTCGAAGCGCGCGGCGAGTTCTTCCAGCCTTAGGCGCTCGCCCGGCCCGAAGGTGCCGCGCACGATCTCGTCGCGCAGCACGTTCACGAGCGAGGTCTTGACCGTCCTGGGAAACATGGGGCCAATCTACCACCAGATTTGATCATATATCTCTAGGTGGGTGGACCCGGGTCACGACTTGCAAAAAATCAGAACGTGGATTATGTTTGATCAAACATCAAAGACGAGCAGTCGGAGCGGGCTCAAGGCCCGCCCCGGGGTGACCTTCGGCCCACGTCGGCCCGGTGTCTCCCACGCCCCCCGTTCTCCCGCGCCGGAGGTTCAGCCATGAAACGCACCCTCGCCCTGCTCTCCCTGACCGCGCTGCTCTCCTCACCCGCCCTCGCCCAGAGCGGCGAACTGCGCCTCATCGCCCAGGCGAGCGAGCAGGGCAACCCCACCATGCAGGCCCTGGTGGACGCCTTTATGAAGAAGTACCCGAACGTCAAGGTGCGGACCGAGTTCTTCCCCATCGGCACCGGGTACCCGCAGGTGCTGCGCACCCAGCTTCAGGGTGGGAACGCGCCGGACCTCTTCTATGTCACGGCCGGGTCGGGCGGGCAGGTCTCCGTGCTGCCCTTTCTGGAGGCGGGCTACGTGGCCGACCTGAGCAAACGCCCCTGGGCGCGGACGGTCATTCCCACCGCCTCGCGGGGCCTGTACTGGAAGGGCAACCAGCTCGCCGCCGTGCCCCTGGGGATGACGCCCATCGCCGCCGTGTACAACGCCGACCTGCTGGGGCAGTTGGGCGTGAGCGCCCCGAAGACGATGCCCGAACTGCTCAAGACCTGCGCGGCCATCCGGGCCAAGGGCAAGAGCATGTTCGCGCTGGCGGGCGCCAACCCGCAGAACGCGGGTCTGCTGGCCGCCACGCTGGCCGAGAACTACGTGCTGGGCAGCGATCCCCAGTGGAACGCCAAGCGCGCGGCGGGCAAGGTGACGTTTGCCGGAACGCCGAGCTGGAAACGCGCTCTGCAAGCCCTGCTCGACATGCAGAAGGCGGGCTGCTTCATCCCCGGCGTCGAGGGGGCCGACCTGCCCCAGGCCGCCCCGGCGCTGGCGAACGGGCAGGCCCTTGCCTTCGTGATTCCCACCGGCGCGATCTCGGCGCTGAGGGGCATCAACCCGAAGCTCAACCTGGGTGCGTTCGTGCTCCCCGGGCCGACCGCCGCGAGCACCGTCATCGCCGTGTCGCCGACGGACGCCATCGCGGTGTCCAAGAACTCGAAAAACCTCCCGGCGGCGCTGGCGTTTGCCGACTTTATCGCCACGGGCGGGGGCTCGGAGCTCTACACCAAGGCGACCGGGGACATTTCCACCCAGCAGGCCGCGACGGGCCGGAACCTGCCCCCCGAGCTGGCGGGCCTTGCCCCGGCCCTGGCGCGCAAGAACCGCGTCTTCTCGCTTATCCAGATCGAGTGGAACAACCCGCAGGTCTACACCACCCTGGGTGAGGGCGTGCAGGGCCTGCTGACCGGGCAGCTCACGGTGGACGCGCTGCTCGCCCGCATGGACGCGGCCTGGAACCGGAAGTAGACCGAGGGGGCGGAGTGCGGTGCCTGGCCCCGCTTTCTCCCAGGACGAGGTTCAGCCCACCGGAGGACTTCCCGTGACCAGTCAGCATTCCCGCGACGTTCAGAGGGTGGCCCGCTCGGCCAGCGAGCGCCAGCGGCCCACCCCACCCCGCCACGTGCCCCCCTGGGCCTGGGCCGTCCCGGCCGTCATCCTGGTGTTCCTGGCCCGCTACGTCGCG
Organism: Deinococcus aestuarii; assembly: GCF_018863415.1. Lineage (NCBI taxonomy): Bacteria > Thermotogati > Deinococcota > Deinococci > Deinococcales > Deinococcaceae > Deinococcus > Deinococcus aestuarii. Next base: position 119,091 of record NZ_JAHKSN010000003.1, read on the forward strand.
GCGGTGGCGGGCGGCTGGTACGCCTTCACCGACTGGAACGGGCTGACGCCGAGCGCCACCTTCACCGGGCTGGCGAACTTCCGGCAGGTATTCGCCGACGAGGGGGCCCGCGGCGCCCTGCTGAACACCGTCAAGTTCGCCGCCTGCTTCGTCGTCCTCACCAACCTGGTCGGGCTGTTCCTGGCGGTCGCGCTCAATCAGCACCTGCGGACGCGCTACCTGCTGCGCACCGCCTTCTTCGCCCCGGTGGTGATGAGCCAGCTCGCCACGGCCTTTATCTGGCGCTTCCTGTTCGACTACTCGGGGCCGGTCAACGGGGTGCTCGGGGCGCTGGGGCTGGAGTCCCTCAAGAAGACCTGGCTCGCCAACCCCACGTGGTCGTTCTGGGCGGTGGTCGTCGTGCTCGTGTGGCAGTTCTCCGGGTTGGCGATGGTGATCCTGCTCGCGGGCCTCCAGGGCATCCCGCAGGAGGTCGAGGAGGCTGCCGAGATCGACGGGGCGTCCTCCTGGCAGCGCCTCACGCGCGTCACCCTGCCGCTGCTGGCGCCCGCCCTCGCCATCAGCGTCCAGCTCTCGGTGATCTCGGGGCTGGCGATCTTCGATCAGGTCATGGCGCTGACGGGCGGCGGGCCGCTGGGCGCGACCGAGACGCTGGCGACCCAGGTGTACAAGCAGACCTTCGTGTTCGGGCGCTACGGCTACGGCACGGCGCTCGCCCTGCTGCTCACGGTCCTGATCGCCACGGCGGCCATCATCCAGCAGCTCACCACCCGCGCCGTCGAGCGGAGGAACGCATGAGGAGCCGCCAACGTGGCCTGCTGGCCCGCGAACTCGGGCTGTGGGTCCTCGCCCTGGTCTGGAGCATCCCCTTCTTCTTCCTGGTCGTGGTGTCGGTCAAGCCCACCGCCGAACTGTTCACCTCGGCCCTCACGCTGCCCAGCCGCATCGACCTGAGCAGCTACACCGGGGCGTGGCAGCGCGGCAACCTGGGGCAGGCCCTCCTGAGCAGCGTCGTCATCACGGGCGGCAGCGTGTTCGGGATCGTGGCGCTGAGCTCGGTCGCGGCCTACACGCTCGCGCGGCGGCAGGGCAGCCTCGCCGTCGTCATGGGCCTGCTCTTCCTGATCGGGATCGTGCTGCCCTCGCAACTGGGCCTGATCCCGATCTACTCGCTGTTCAAGCGGCTGGGCCTGCTGGGCACCTACACCGGGCTGATCTTGCTCAACGTCTCCACCTGGCTGCCGCTGGCGATCTTCCTGTACACCGGCTTCCTGCGCCAGCTCTCGCACGAGTACGAGGAGGCCGCGCAGATCGACGGCGCGAGCGTCTGGTACACCTTCCGGCGGGTGGTCTTTCCGCTGCTGCGCCCGGTGACGGGCACGGTGGTGATCCTCTCGGGCATCCTGATCTGGAACGACTTCTTCAACCCGCTGATCTTCCTGAGCGGCACCGGGAAGTCGCCCCTGCCGGTGGCGGTGTACTCGTTCGTCGGCAACTACGCGACCCAGTGGAACTACGTCTTCGCGGCGGTGGCGATTGCCCTCGTGCCCGCGCTGCTGTTTTTCATCTTCGCGCAGCGGCAACTGATTCAGGGCTTCTCGGGCGGCGTGAAGGGGTAGGGACGTTCCCGGTCCCTGAGCCGATCTCGACACCTCACCACGTTTCGGGCAGGGCTCCACGCCTGCTTCCAGGAGGACGTTGCATGACACAGCCAGCACAGATCAAACGCGGCGTGAGCCTCTACAGCTTTCAAGAAGAGTTCTTCCTGCGGAAGATGACCCTCGAAGATTGCGTCGCCGCCTGCGCGAGGATGGGCGCCTACGGCATCGAGACGCTGGCCGAGCAGATGATGCCGGGCTTCCCCCACCTCGACGACGCCTTCTACGACGGCTGGCACGCGATGATGGCGAAGTACGGCACCGTGCCCGTCTGCCACGACATGTTCCTCGACACGAAGCGGTTCAAGGGCCGCACCCTGACGCTCGACGAGCAGGTGGAGTCGGTCGTGCGGGACCTCAAGCACGCGAGTCGACTGGGCTGCACCGTCATGCGGGTGCTGGTGTTCGTGACGCCCGAGGTGCTGGAACGCTGCGTGCCCTATGCCGAGCAGTACGGCGTGCGGATGGGGCTGGAGGTCCACGCGCCCCTGCACTTCGACCACCCCTGGATTCTGCGGCACCTGGAGAACATGGAGCGCGTCGGCTCGCCCCTGCTGGGCTTCGTGCCGGACATGGGCATCTTCACCGATCACTACCCGCCCGTGATGATCGGCCGCTTCCTGCGGCAGGGGGCGACGCCCGAGATCGCCGAGCACATCCGGCGGGAGTACGACCGCCGCACCCTCGCCGAGTACGTCATCAACGACGTGCGGGAGATGGGCGGCAACCGCGTCGATATTGCGATGGCCGAGGTCCTGCGCCACAACCTGTGGTCGAATCCCCGGCACCTCCTGGAGCACATGGACCGCATCTTCCACGTCCACGCCAAGTTCTACGAGATGGACGAGAACGACCAGGAGACGAGCCTGGGGTACGAGCAGGTCATCCCGATTCTGAGGCAGGGCGGCTTCTCGGGCTACCTCGCCAGCGAGTACGAGGGCAACCGCCACATTCAGGACGCCTTCGAGGTGGACAGCGTGGAGCAGGTGCGCCGCCACCAGCGGATGCTCGCCCGCCTGATCGGCGAGCGGGAGGTGCAGCATGTTTGACCGCTACATCGTCGTGGAGGACACGCTGAGGAACGTGGTGGAGGGCGGCGATGTCGTCGGCGTGCAGTTCGGCGCGCGGCTGCCGTACTACCGGGGGCTGGGGCTGTCCATGATCGAGGCGGTGGACGTGACCCTGGGCGGCGAGCCCGTCCCGGTGGAGGACGTGTCGGTCACGCTGGGTGGCCGGACCTATCCCGTGCGCGAGATGGATCACGAGCCGGAAGCCGTCTGGAACTTCGGCGAGGTGGGCACGGTGACGGTCAGGAAGCCGGGCGGATTGCCAGAAGGCGAACATTCAGTCGGCGTCCTCTTCCGCCTGCGCGTCTCCTACCTGCCCATGATGCTGACCGGCCAGGACCGCAAGACCCTCCCGCTGGTGGGGACGTGACGGGCCCACTCGAAACCGACGTGCTCATCGTCGGCAGCGGTCCGATAGGTGCAACCTTCGCCCGGGTGCTGTCGGAACGTTCCCCGCAGACCCGCGTGCTGCTGATCGACGCCGGGCCGCAGCTCACCGCCCGCCCCGGCCTGCACGTCAAGAATATCCCCGACCCCGCCGAGCGCGAGCGGGCGCAGGTGCGCTCCCAGGGGCCGACCCAGTACAGCTACGGCACCCCGACACCGGCACAGCGGGCCGAGGCGGGGGAGGAGGCGGGCGGGGGGGCCCCCACGCGGCCCGGCCTGCTCGCCCGCCCCGGCACCTTCCTGCTCGGCAGCCCGGAGATGCCCGCCGCCGCCCTGTCCACCAACGTGGGCGGGATGGGGGCACACTGGACCTGCGCCTGCCCCCCGCCCGGAAATACGGAGCGCATCGACTTCATTCCCGAAAAGGAGTGGCAGGCGGCGCTGGACCAGGCCAACCGCATCCTCGGCGTGACACAACAGGCCTACCCCGACACCGACGCGGCTCGGGCGATCCGCCGGGCGCTGATGGACGCCTTCGGGGAGAGGTTGTCCCCCGAGCGGCCCGTCCAGCCCATGCCCCTCGCGGCGCGGATGGAGGGCGGCGAGCGGCGCTGGGCGGGCGTGGACGTGGTGCTGGGTCCGCTGGCGGAGGAAGGGCACGGCGCGAAGTTCACCCTCCGGTCGGAGACCCTCTGCCGCCTCCTCCTCGTGGACGGCGACCGCGTGACGGGCGCGGTCCTCGAACACCTCCCCACGGGAGAGCGGGATGAGGTGCGGGCGCGGGTGGTCGTGGTGGCCGCCGACTCGCTGCGGACCCCGCAACTGCTGTGGGCGTCGGGCATCCGGCCCCCGGCGCTCGGGCACTACCTCAACGACCAGCCGCAGGTGCTCGGCGCGGTGCAACTGAACCCGGCCCTCCTGCCCGAGCATCCGGGACCGGCGGCGGGCGGCGTGTCCTGGGTTCCGTTCCACTCGCCGGGGCACCCCTACCACGGCCAGGTGATGGAGCTGGAGGCCTCCCCCATCCCCATTCCCGTGGAGCACGACACCGGCACACCCGTCGTCGGCCTGGGCTGGTTTTGCGCGAAGGAGGTGCGCCGCGAGGACCACGTGGCCTTCTCAGAGAGCGAGACGGACCACCTGGGTCTCCCCCGCATGACGGTCCACCACACCCTGACCCCCGCCGACGAGGCCGTGATCGAGGGGGCGCGCGCCGAGATCGAACTCGCGACCCGCGCGTTGGGCCGCCCGCTGACGAACGACCGGCCCTTCCTGCTGCCCTCCGGCAGTTCCCTGCACTACCAGGGCACCGTCCGCATGGGCGAGCGCGACGACGGGGAGTCCGTGTGCGACGGCCACTCGCGGGTCTGGGGCTACCGGAACCTCTTCGTCGGGGGCAACGGCGTCATCCCGACCTCGACCGCCTGCAACCCCACGGTCACCAGCGTGGCCCTCGCCGTCCGGGCCTGCGACGGCATCACCGCCCTGCTGGCCGAGCGTTCGGGGGAGCGCGTCGGAGCGGGCTGACCGGCAAGAGGGGTTGCGCCCGCCCTGCTCACGTGTCATATTTGATCAAACATCAAAGATAAGTCAGTATGGTGGGCGGAGCCCCACCGGAGAGGACGATCATGATCCAGTTGCTGTCTCACCTCGCCCACCTGGAAGTCACCACCCCCGACCTCGACGCCTCGGTGCGGTTCTACGAGGAGCAGATGGGGATGCGCGAAGTGGAGCGGGACGGCGATTCCGTGTTCCTGCGCTGCTGGGGCGACTACTACACCTACAGCCTCGTCGTGACGAAGGGCGAGCAGGCCGGCCTCGCCCACATGGCCTGGCGCACGAGCAGCGCAGAGGGATTGCAGGAGGCCGTGCGGCGCATCGAGGCCGCCGGCGTGCAGGGCGAGTGGCGCGAGGCCGGGCACCGCCACGGGCGGGCCTACCGCTTCACTGGCCCCTACGGGCACGTCATGGAGCTGTTCTGGGAGGTCGAGAAGCACCGGGCCGAGGGCCAGCACCAGTCCCAGTACCCCGACCGGCCCTCCCGGCGCACGAACCACGGGGTCGCCCCCCGCTTCCTCGACCACGTGACGGTCGCGGCGAGCGACGTGAAGGGCTTTGCGCGGTGGTACAGCGAGACGCTGGGTTTCCGCATCATGGCGTATACCTCGCTCGACCACGCGCCCGTCACGGTGTTCAGCGTGCTCACGACCAACGAGAAGTCCCACGACCTCGGCGTGGTGCTCGACGGCTCGGGCGTGCCGGGCCGGGTGAACCACATCGCCTTCTGGGTGGACACCCGGGAAGAGCACCTTGTCGCCGCCGACGTGCTGCTGGAGAACGGCACCCCCATCGAGTATGGCCCCTCGATCCACGGCATCGGCGAGCAGACCTACCTGTACTTCCGCGAGCCGAGCGGGCTGCGCGTCGAGCTGAATACGGGCGGCTACCGCAACTACGTGCCCGACTGGGAGCCCTACGACTGGAAGCCCGCGCAGGGGAGCAACAGCCTGTACCGCAACTCCGCCATGCCCATGAGCATGACCGAGAGCTTCCCGCCCGCCCCCGGCCCCAGCGCGACCGAGGAGGGGGCCCTCCCCGGCACCGAGGACGACCTCGCCCGGGAACTCGCCAACCCCTACGGCGCGCACGGTCGCGGCTAAGCCTTCCCCATGCGCGTCATCGATCTGTCCGTCCCCATTCAGCCCTCGCCGCCCGGCGTGCCCGAGTTCCAGCGGGTGAGCATCACCTACAGCGGCAACGCGCAGGGCGGCGCCGAGATCGAGCAGATGTTCGGCGTTCCCCGCGACCTGCTGCGAGGCGGAGAGGGCTGGGCGACCGAGACCTTCACCAACTTCGGCACCCACTCCAGCACTCACGTGGACGCGCCGCTGCACTACAACTCGACCATTCAGGGTGAGCCCGCGCAGAGCATCGACCAACTGCCGCTGGAGTGGTTCTTCGCGCCCGGCGTGGTGCTCGACTTCCGGCACAAGGCGGACGGGGACGCGGTGACGGCCCAGGAAGTGCGGGCGGAACTCTCCCGCGTCGGCCACACGTTGGAGGAACGCGACATCGTGCTCATCCGCACCGGGCGCGACGAGTTCTACGGCCAACCCGACTACTGGCTGCGCGGGCCCGGGGTGAGTGCCGACGCGACCCGCTGGCTCTTCGCGCAGGGCGTCCGGGTGATGGGCATCGACGCCTGGGGCTGGGACGCGCCGCTGGACAAGCAGGCCGCCGCCGCCCGCGAGGGGAACGCCCCCGGCGTCTTCTGGGCCGCCCATCAGGTGGACCTGCCCTACTCGCAGATCGAACGGCTCGCCAACCTCGGCGCGCTGCCCTCCACCGGCTTCCAGGTGGCCTGCTTCCCGCTGCGGCTGGTCGGTGGGAGTGCCGCGCCCGCCCGGGTCGTCGCCATCCTGAACTGAGCTGTTCGACGTCCGGGGCCGCTGGCCGTCCCCCCGGACGCCACGGCCCCTCTCCTTCCCCTGGAGTCCCCATGCGTATCGCCCGAATCTCCCTTTCCACCCCCGACGGACCCCAGGCACGGATCGTCGTCCAGGAGGGCGAGCAGGCCCCCCTGGTGGACGTGCGCCGCCACTACGGCCTGAGTTTGCAGCGCCGGGGCGCCACCCCACAGGCCGCCCTCGACCTCGCCCGCCTGGTCGTGCCGGGCAGCCTCGCCGCCGCCCTGACGCACGGCGACCTCTTCCTCGACGTTCTGCGTGCCGCCGCCCACGACACGGGCGGGGACGCCGTGGCCGGAGAAGGTTCTCTCCTCTCCCCCATCGACCCCGCCACCTTCCGGGACTTCCTCGCCTTCGAGGAGCACATCGTCAACGCGTCGGCCCGCAGCGGCGGCACCGTCGATCCCGTGGTGTACGAACTGCCCATCTCCTACCTCGGGAGTGCGCCCGCCTTCATCGGCCCGGACGCCACCATGCCGTGGCCGACGTACGCGCAGTCGCGGATGGACTACGAACTCGAACTCGGCATCGTGATCGTGCGGGGCGGGCGCAACATCCTTCCCACCCAGGCGGACGCACACATCCTCGGCTTCACGGTCCTGAACGACTTCTCGGCGCGCGACATCCAGCTTCGGGAGATGAGGGGCCGCCTGGGGCCGAGCAAGGGCAAGCACTTCGCCTCCGCCTGCGGCCCGGTGATCGTCACGCCGGACGAACTCGATCCCCACGACCTGCGTATGACCGCTCGGGTGAACGGCGAGGTCTGGTCGCAGGGCAGCACCTCGACCCTGATGTGGACGGTGCAGGAGATGGTCGCGTGGGCCAGCGCGAGTGAGCCTCTGGTGGCGGGGTCCCTGCTCGGCAGCGGCACGGTCGGGCGCGGCTGCGGCATGGAACTCGGGCGGGAAGTGAAGCCCGGCGACGTGGTGGAACTCGACATCGAGGGCATCGGCGTGCTGCGCAACCGCATCGGCCACCCCGACGGGCAGGGCTGGACGCCGACCCGCCGCACACCCCGTCTCACCGAGGTCTGAGCATGTTCGAGTACTTCCCCAAGAACTACGTCTGGAACCTCGCCCTCAACCTGGCGATGGAGATGGGCGCCAGGATCGGCGAACTCGACGAGATGTGCCGCCCCCTGCTGGAGGTCTCCCAGCGCGGCGACGACGAGGGCACACGGATGTTCCTTCAGTCCTGGGAGCACATGGGCGACAAGCTGATCGGTCAGGCGCGGGAGGACGAGGCGAGGGGCCGACTGATCAGCGCCGGGACCAAGCTGGGCCGCGCCGCGGTCTACCTCCTCACCGCCGAGCGGATGCAGGCCCGGGACTACGAGCCGAGGAAGGCGCTCTACGCCAAGTTTCAGGACTGCTTTCAGCGCGGCGTGAGGCTGGCCCACGAGAACTGCGAGCGGGTCGAGATTCCCTACGAGGGGGCTCATCTCGCCGGTCTGTACACGAGGGCGGAGGGCGTCTCGGGTCCCGCTCCCCTCCTCGTGCAGGTCAACGGCCTGGACAGCACGAAGGAGATGCTCTACCGCGTCGGATTGCCACAGCATCTGGCGAAGCGGGGCATCTCTTCTTTGTGCCTCGACCAACCGGGCACCGGGGAAGCCCTGCGCCTGCACGGCCTGACCGCCCGCCACGACTCGGAGGCGTGGGCGAGCAAGGTCGTGGACTACCTGGAGACGCGGGACGACATCGACCCCAAGCGGATCGGGTTGCAGGGCGTGTCGCTGGGCGGCTATTACGCGCCGCGTGCGGTGGCTTTCGAGCCCCGCTTTGCCCTCGGCGCCGTGTGGGGGGCGAACCACAACTGGGGAGAGGTCCAACTCGCCCGCCTGAACCGTGAGGGCGAGCGTCCGGTGCCGCACTACTGGGAGCACGTGCAGTGGGTGTGGGGCGCGGGCAGCATGGACGAGTTCATGGCGCTGATTCCCAAGATCACGCTGGACGGCGTACTGGACCGCATCCGGGTCCCCTTCCTCGTCACGCACGGGGAGCAGGACCGCCAGATTCCGCTGAAGTACGCTCATCAGACCTACGAGCAATTGGTGAACAGCCCCGACAAGGAACTGAAGGTGTTCACCGAGAAGGAAGGCGGAGTGCAACACAGCAGCGTGGACAACAGCGCCTACGGGCTGGACTACATCTCGGATTGGGTGGCCGAGCGCTTGGGCGGGCACGTCACCTGAGAGGAGCGGGGGACATGAGTGAGGTCAGGAAGGTCTTGATCGTGGGCGGGGGCATCGCCGGGCTGGTGCTCGCCTCCATGCTGCGTGACCGCGGCATCGGCGTGGACATGGTGGAGATGAACCGGGCGTGGAATGCCTACGGGGTGGGCATCATCCAGCAGGGCAACGTGGTGCGGGCGATGGCGCAGGCGGGGCTGCTCGACCGCTACCTGAGCGCGGGCTTCCCCTTCGAGGACGTGGAGTTCTACAGCCCCGACGGGGTGAGGCGGGCCCGCATTCCCGGCGAGCGGCTGGCCGGGGCCGAGTACCCCGCCAACATGGGCGTGCGCCGCTCGACCCTGCACGAGACGCTGAAGGAGGCCGCGCTGGAAAAGGGGACGGACGTGCGGCTGGGCGTGACCGTAGAGGACTTCGACCAGCACGAGGGGCATGTGGACGTGACCTTCACCGACGGCGAGGCGGGGCGCTACGACCTCGTGGTCGGCGCGGACGGGGCGTACTCGAAGGTCCGGACGCTGCTGTTCGGGGACCGCTACCGCCCGCAGTTCGTCGGCCAGTCGGTGTGGCGGCACAACTTTCCGCGCAGGCCGGAGGACGACGCCCTCCAGACCTACCGGGACACCCAGGGGAACTCGGCGGGCGTCGTGCCGCTCTCGCAAGACCTCGTGTACCTGTACGTGACCACCAAGGAGCCGGGGAACCCCTTTCACCCGAAGGAGGAGCTGGCGAAATTGATGCGCGACCGCCTCGGGCAGTTCGTCGGGCGCGTCGCCGAGTTGCGGGAACAGATCACGGACCCGGCAGAGGTGGTCTACCGCCCGATGGAGGTGACCTTTATCGAGGAGGACTGGTTCAGGGGCCGGGTGCTCCTCATCGGGGACGCCGCGCACACCACCACGCCGCACATGGGTCAGGGGGCGGGGATGGCGATTGAGGACGCCGTGGTGCTGAGTACCCTGCTGGAAAAGGATCAGCCCCTGGGGCAGACGCTGCGGGAGTTCATGGACCGCCGCTTTGCCCGCGCCAAGTACATTCAGGACCAGTCGCTGATGATCTGCCGCGCCGAGATGGAGAACGACCACACCCTGAACCACCCCAAGGTGATCGGGGAGATGCTGCACTACACCGCTCAGCCCATATGAGCAACCCCCTCAGGGGCTGGCAGGTCCGGCGGGGGGACATCGGCTTTCTCGGGCGCGACCTGCAAAGGCCCGAGTGCATCCTGGCGGAAAAGGACGGCACGGTCTGGACGGCAGATGGGCGGGGCGACGTGATGCGGCTGGGCAGCGGTGGAGAGCAGCGGCTCATCCTGCCCCAGTCCGCGGGCGTGACCTCCCAGGACTTCGAGACGCGCTACGTGCAGGCCCGGGGCTCCCTGCCGAACGGGCTGGCCTTCACGCCGGAGGGCGACTTTATCGTCGCCAACTGGGGCACGGACGTCATCGAGATCATGTCGCGCTCGGGAGAGGTGCGGACGGTCTGCGCGGAGATCGGCGGGCAGCCGCTCGGCAAGGCGAACTTCCCGCTGCGGGACTCGAAAGGACGTATCTGGTTCAGCGTGACCACCCGCGAGCAGCCGTGGACGAACCAGCTCAACTCCCGGGCGAACGACGGCTACGTGGCGCTGATCGACGAGCGCGGCGCCCGCATCGTGGCGGACGGCTTTTGCGGCACGAACGAGATTCGCCTGGGCGCGGACGAGGAGTGGCTGTACGTGGTGGAGAGCACCGGGCGGCGCATCTCGCGTCTGCGGGTTCAGCCCGACGGGTCGCTGACGGGCCGGGAGGTCTACGGGCCCGACGATCTGGGCGGCCACCCGGACGGCTTCGCCTTCGACGCGCACGGCAACCTCTGGATCACGCTGATCTTCGCCGACCGGCTGGTGGCCCTCACTCCCGAAGGAGAGCTGCTGACCCTGCTGGACGACGGCGACGCGGCGGCGAACGCGGCCTACGAGCGGGCGTTCGCGGCCCGCCAGGTCACCCCCGAGGTGATGGCGGCCAACCACGGCACCCTCTGCCCCTGGATGGCGAGCCTGACCTTCGGCGGGCCGGACCTGCGCACCGTGTACCTCGGCAGCCTGCGGGGCACCACGGTCCCCTTCTTCCGCAGCCCGGTCCCCGGCGCCCCGATGATCCACTGGGGGGACCGTGCCTGACCTCTTCAGCCTGCGGGGCCAGGTCGCCCTGATCACCGGCGGTTCGAGCGGCATCGGCCGGGCCACCGCGCGGGCGATGGGGGAAGCGGGCGCGGCGGTCGTCGTGTCCTCCGAGGACGAGGCGGCCTGCCGGGAGACGGCGCGGGACCTTCAGGGCCAGGGCATCGAGGCCCAAGCGATGCCCTGCGACGTGCGGAACCGGGCTGGTCTGGCCGAACTGGTGGCCGGGACCGTCCGTCACTTCGGGGGGCTCGACGCCGTGGTGCACGCCGCAGGGGTCGCGCCGCACGCCGGGCCGATGGGGGAAGCCACCGAGGACGAGTGGGCGCTGACCATGCGGGTCAACCTGGAAGCGGCGTGGCACCTCTCCACGCTGGTCCGGGGCCCCCTGTTCGCCCGGGGGAGCGGCAGCGTCACCTTCGTCTCCAGCATCGCGGGGGTGCGCGGCAACCGCTCGCTGAGCGTGTACGGCGTGTCCAAGGCGGGAGTCACGCAACTCGCGCGCAACCTCGCCGTCGAGTGGGGCCCGCAGCACATCCGCGTCAACAGCGTCTCGCCGGGGCTGATTCGCACGGCCTTCGCCCGCCCGATGCTGGAGCGCCCGGAGGTGATGGAACGGCGCCTGGCCCTGACCCCTTTGCGGCGGGGAGGGGAAGTCCACGAGGTGGCGGGCGTCGTGGTCATGCTGGCCTCCCGGGCAGGGGCCTTCATCACCGGGCAAAACCTCATCGTGGACGGCGGCACGACGGTCGGGGACGGGAACCCATGACGCGGTACCTCATCACAGGAGCCGCCGGGTTCGTCGGCCGGAACCTCGGGCACGCCCTGCTGGCCCGGATGAGCCCGGAGGATAGGCTGACCCTGCTCGACCGCGAGGTCCCGTCCCCACCCCCAGGGGCGCGGGTGATCGAGGGCGACCTGAGTGAGGCCGCCGGGCTGGAGGCCGCCCTGGCGGCGAGGCCGGAGGTGGTCTTTCACCTCGCCAGCGTGCCGGGGGCCCTCGCCGAGCGGGAGTACGCGCTGGGGCGGCGGGTGAACGTGGACGCCACGCTGGACCTGTTTCAGGGGCTGGCAGACGCCCCGCGGCCCCCCACGGTGGTGTACGCCAGCAGCGTCGCCGTGTACGGGGCCCTCGGAACGTCGCCCGTGGACGGCCGGACTCCCCTGCGCCCGCAGCTCAGCTACGGCACCCACAAGCGCATGATGGAACTCGCGCTGGAGGACCTCTCCCGGCGGGGTGAGCTGGTCGGGGTGGCCCTGCGTCTCCCGGGACTCGTGGCCCGCCCGGGAGAGGGTTCCGGGTTCGGCTCGGCGTTCATGGGTGACCTGATCCGCTCCCTCTCGGCCGGGGCGCCGTCCATCTGCCCGGTGTCGCCGGACGCCACCGCGTGGTGGATGTCGGCCTCCTGCGCGGCGTGGAATCTCCTGCACGCCGCCTCCCTGGGAACGTCCGGCACGTTCACGCTGCCCGCCCTGCATCTGTCCGTGGCGCAGGTCGTCTCGGCCCTCTGCGACCTGTTCGGGGAGGACCGCCGGGCTCTGGTAAGGTACGAGCCGCTGGAGTCCACCGAGGCCGTCTTCGGGCGCTTCCCCCCCTTGCAGACTCCAGAAGCGCAGGCGCTGGGCTTTCGGCACGACGGCAGCGCGGCGCAGCTCGTCCAGGCGGCGTTGGCGGCGCGCTGACCATGCAGCGTGACGGGAAGTGCGAGGTCGCCCACCCTGCGGCATTCGACACTCCGGGTGCGGTGGAAGGAGTCGGGATGCCCGTCGGCCGGTGCGGCGCAAGAAAGCTCACGGGCCGGATGGAGATCGAGACGGGACACCCGGGGCTTCTCCGAAACAGGCCGGCCTTCACCCAGAGGGGGGGGGCGTGTAAAAAACTTGTGAGCGTCGTGAGGGGAGACTCCCTAGGATCAGTGAGGGCGCCCCTCGCTTTTTCAAAGGAGCCGAATGAACAAGCTTTCCCTGGTCCTTGCCGCCACCGCCACCGCCTCCGTCTTCGCCACCTCTGCCGCCGCCCAGACCTCGCAGGTCAGCGGGTACACCACCCTGATCGCCATCGGCCAGGCCCGGGGCATCCAGCCGCCCCTGACCGTCGCCCGGTTGCAGAAGGTGCAGCCGAACACCGCCGCCGCCCGATTGATCGGCGAGAAGCTGCGGATTTCGCCCGCCGCCCTCGCGGGCCTGCTGCGGTACGGCAACACCCTCGCCCCCACCACGCTCGTCACCCAGGCCGTGCTGGAATCGGCGACGGGCAAGACCCTCTTCGAGAGCGCCGTCGCCGGTCTGATCAAGCAAAACCCCAGCCTCGCCGTCAACAACCAGCAGAGCCTCAACTCCCTGCTCGGCGACCCCGCCGCCCTCGCCGCCGCCAACCAGGCCGCCCTCGCCGCCGGACAGCCCGTCACGCCCCGTGGCGGCGGGAACTGACCTCCGCCCACCAGCAGGCCACTTGAAAAGGGAGGGGACGCGCCACGAACGCGTCCCCTCCCCTCTTGTGCCTGAATCTTACTTCGCCAGAGCACGCTCCAGCACGGTCCGCACCGCTCCGAGGGGCGCGGCCTGCTGGGCACCCGGGGCGCGGCCCTGCACCAGCGCCTGCGCGGTCTGGAGGGCCTGCGCCTTAACCTGCTGGGTGCCGAGCTTGGATTCGGTGTTGACCTGCACGAAGGCGAAGGTCGCCGCCTGTCCGGTGCCCGCCGCACCGATCCACGAGCCCTGGCCGCTGATCGTCGCCTGGTTGTTGGTCTTCTCGACGCGGCCGTTCGTGTCGATCATCCAGAAGCGGGTGGAGGTGCTGCCTTCCGGCACCATGCCGATGGTGAGCTGCGCGGTCCCCGAGGCGCTGGCCGATCCGATCAATCCGGTGCCCTGCTCGTCGTCCTTCGCGCAGTCGCTCTGCACGCACCAGGCCATGAAGCCGCCGCCCGCGTTCTTGATGCTGGCGTCCGAATATTTGGTCGTGATGCTCGCCACCCCGTACCGCTTGCTGCCGTCGGCGAGGACCGCCACGAAGACCCAGTCCCCCCGGTAGGGAATGCGGGCGTCGCTCGACTGGGTCACGCTCGCGTCGGGGTTGTAGGGGTAGGACGTGTCGGGCGTGACCGTCCCGCCTCCGCCTCCGCCGCCTCCACAGGCGGTCAGGCCCAGCAGCAGGGCTCCCAGCAGAAAAGCTCTTTTCATCTCTCTTCCTCCTCTTGCAACATGCGGGCCGAATGGGCAAAACGGGGCGCCTCCACATTCGTCTCGGCCCGAGACGGAACGTGAATGGAAAGAGGTGGAATTCTGAACCGTCGTCCGTGGTGAAGATCAGAGGGGGTGTGGGCTACCTCATGAAGATCATCGTCGGAATGGGGATTCTTCGCCGTCAAAAATTTCTCTCTGCCCTCGGCGCGCGCTCTTTACAATGGCGGCACGCTGACCGCTTCACCCGGTCGCGCGTCTTCATTTATGACCAGAACCTTATCCCTCCCCTGGTATGTCTGCGTGCCCCTGGTCTTGCCGCTCGCCTTTCCCATCCGGGGGGCCCTCACCGACCTGCGGGCCGGGCAGCTCGCCCGCGAGGCACAGGCGCGTCAGGACCTCGCCCTGTTCGACGAGGCGCAGGCGCTGCGGCGGCGGGCGGCCCTTCTCAGCCCGGGGGACGCGGGGCTGCACCTGGACGTCGCCGAGGGGGCGCGGGGCCTGTGGTACTTCCGCGAGACCCCGGCCCTCGGGCGGGAGGCGGACGCGGCCTTCAGTCGGGCGGCGGCGCTGAGCCCGCACTGGCCCGTGCCGCACTACGAACACGCCCGGATGTACGCCTTCAAGGGCCAGCACGAACGCGCCCTGAGCCTGCTGGCCCCGGCCCTCGACCTCGATCCCAACAACGCCGGGTACTGGCTGGAGCGTGCCCGCTCGCTGGAGGCGCTGCGCCGCCTGGAGCCCGCCCGGCAGGCCTACGAGCGGTGCTGGGCCATCGACACGGTTCGGGAGTGCGAGGCGGCCCTGAAGCGGCTGGGAGGAGCCTCGTGAGGCCCCGACTCGCCACGGGCCTGGAGGGACTGGCGCTGGCCCTCGCCTGTCTCACCCTGGCCTGGGGCCCGCTCGCGCAGGGCAGCACCTTCGGGTGGGGCCTGCGCGGGCTGACCCTGCTGGGAAGCGTCACCCTCGCCGTCACGCTCGTGGCGCTGGGTGTTCGGGGACAGGTGCGCGCCTCGAACCCCGGGTGGCTCGCCCTGGCGCTGGCCTTCCTCGCCTGGGTCTGGGCGAGCACGGGCTGGGCGCCGTACAAGTGGGAGGCCTACCGCTGGGCGGGCGTGTGGACGGCGGTGATCGGCATGGCGGTCAGCCTGCACCTCCTGGCGACGACCCGGGCGCGGCAGGCGGTCGTCCTGACGGTCATGGTCCTGACGGGCGTCGCCGCGCTGGCGCTCGCGTACCTGCAAACGCGGGGCGTGTTCGTGCCGGGTTTCGAGTATTACCCGGGGGCCGGACCCAACCTCGTGACGGGTCCCTACTTCAACCCCAGCCACTTCAGCGGCTTCCTGATCCCGGTCGCGGCCCTGCTGACGAGCCTGATCCTGTTGACGCGCCCGCACCTGCACACGCTGGCCCTCGCCGGGCTGCTGGCCGCATTGCACTGGCTGAACCTCAAGACGGACGCCAGCAGCATTCCGGCTGTATTCCTCGCCACCGCCCTGCCTTTTCTTGTCTGGGTGTGGACGAAGTGCAGATGGGTTGGGGCGACCCTGACAGGGCTGGCTCTGGGTACGGCCGTTTTCGGCGGTGTGTTTTTCCTGTCTCCCCAAGGCCAAGCACTGTTCGCCCAGCACAAAAGCCAGATCGGTCTGGCAAATAGCTGGCAGCGTTTCGTCGTCGTACGACAGGCGGTGTGGCGGTACGGCGAGGACATGTGGCAGCAGCACCCGCTGACAGGGACAGGTGTGGGACAGTTCCTCGTCGAAGCGCCCAGGTATCGCGCGGTAGAGCGCGTTGTCGGCACAGGAATGGATGCCAAGGCTGTCAACTACGCCCACAGCGATTACCTTCAACTTCTCGCAGAACTCGGTGTGATCGGCTTGGGCCTCTTCTCGGCTGTGCTGCTGACCCCTTTTCTGCGCCCGCGAAACGCGCGCTCTTTTCTCCTCTGGCCGTCCGCCCTGATCGCCCTGGCCTTCGCCAGCGTGTACGACGGGCACCTGACTGTCCTACCCGGCACCTTTCTGACAGCTTTCGGGCTGCTGGCCCTTGCCGCGACAACGACAACCCGCAAACCTCGTGCCTGCTCGTCGCTTCATAGGGTTCCGGTACATGCTCGCCCGTCCGCACGGGGTAACTTGACGGGGGCTGAGGAGGCAATTCTCCATGTCGACGAGCGCTGAGCACTGAAGAAGACTCATTCTGGGCCAAAGCCTCTTGGCTCGTAACAGAGAGGACATCACGACACCCTGGGCCGTGCCCCTGCCCAACACAGGCCAGATCTTGGGCGGTGGATAACCCACACCAACGGCCTCTTCTATTCACCGAGCCTGGAAAGCGGCCTCCCGAAGGGTGAGTCCGCCCCTCCGACTGATACCAAAACGTCACGTTGGAGCAAAAGATTGTGCGACATGCCCGATGACCGGGCGGGCCATCCTGCGCTCCAGTAATCAGTCCTCCGCTTGGGGCTCGGAGGTGATCAGGAGGGTGGTTGTGAGACTCCCAGCCGTGCCAGCCCAGCATCACCCAGTGATCTCTGGATCGGGCAGCTCGCTGCGCCCGTTCTCTTCCACACTTTTCCCGCGACTTCTCCACACTTTCCCCGCGCCATTGACACCTTTCCCCCGTCCCCGTACCACACTTCTCCCGCGGTAACACGACACTTTTCCCGCGCCATAGTCGCGAGTCAGCCTGGGATAGTGCGGGAAAAGTGTGGCATTTGAGCGGGACAACTGTGGACATCGGGCGGGAAAAGTATGGTTCTTTTGCGGGGAAAATGTGGGATTTTGGCGGGGAAAGAGTGGTACTGAAATCGAGAAACAGCGTCCCAGACGATCATGGGGTATGCCCTTGATTGATCATCAGTTCAACCCTTTGTCTTTGACCTTACTTACAATCAAGGACGTGGACGATCCACGGATCAGTGAATTGGACCTCGCCCGGGCGGGGATCGTCTCGGCCTCGCAGCCCGCGCCCCGGGAGCGCGAGTGGCTGGCGCACTTTGAGGCCAACGGCGTGCGCTATGCGGTCTCTGGACATTCCCATCGCGGGCGGCCCTTCGGAGTGGACGGCGACATCCTGCTGGCTTTGCAGACCCTCTTTTTCAAGGCGGGCTGCCCAGACAGCAACCGCATCCGGGTGCCTCCCAGCGTGCTGCTGGGCATGGTCAACCTCTCGCGCTCGGCCAAGGACTACGTGCGACTGCGGGAAGGGCTGTTGCGGCTCGCCTCGGTGCGCTAGGAGATGTCGGCCACCTGGGGCGGCATCAACACGCGGCGTGAGAGCCGCACGACCTCCACCGGCATCATTTCCGACCTGTGGCTCGACGACGACATGGGGACCGAGGACTTCGTGGGGGTACAGGTGAGCGCCGACTCTCTGGTGGACGTGGCCTTTACGATCACATTCGCCTCCTTGATCCGCGACGGGCTATACCAAATCCTCGACGGAGACCTGATGGCGAGACTCGGGAGCAGCCCCAGCCGGGCGCTGTACCGGGCACTGGCCGCCCACCGCATTCGCGGTGACCACCTGGCCCAGGTAATGCGAGTCAATCTGCGCGAGTGGACTGTCGCGTGCGGGCTGAGTGAACGTACCGACGCAGCGCTAGGCACCCTGGAGGCCTCGCACGAACGCTTGATCAACGAGGGCTACCTGGAGGTCGTCGAGGACGAAGGACGGGGCGCGGCCCGCAGCCTGACGTACCGTTTCCGCGCCGCCTCCCACCCCGAGCAGGTGCGTGAACTCACCTTACGCGGCGTAGTCCCGGCGGTGGCGGCTTCAGTGTCGGCTGACCACCCCGAACGAATCATGCCAGCCATCCAGGCAGTAGAGCACCGGGTGCAGGGCGGGTGGAAGCCGCGCTCGCTCTCGGCGGCCATCGTCGACGCGATCAAAAATCCGCAGAAGTGGGAATACGCACCTCAGGAACCGCTCCCCTCACCTCGGAAGGAACGGGCCCCCCGGCCCGCGCCCGCCCAGGAGACGGCGGCCGATCCCCGGGGGGCGGTGGCGGTGATGCTTAAGCTCAAGCTCAAGCGCGACCCCTCACCCCTGGCGCAGGAGGCGCTGGCGACCCTCTCACCGGAAGGGGTAGCGGCGCTGGTCGCAGCGGTGAAGCGCCCAGGCCCCGAGGCCCTGGAGTTGGCGGTGGGCATCCTGGGTACACCCCTGTAAGGCATGGGCTGGTCGAGACAACCGGCGACCGGGAAGATGGGGAGCTGCCCAAGACGTTCTGGTGATCTATCTGAAGGAACGCAGCAATTTGTCTGAGGGAGTGGGAGTGCCAGCGTCCCAGTTCGCCATACGCGTAGGGATTCTCAAATTAGAAGGACGTTATGCTGTTACGACCTTCTCGTCGCAGTTTGCAGCACCTGTTCGAGACGAGCGGCAAGGGCAATGAGGCTGTAATTCTCCTCCACAAATCTACGGCCACGCCAGCCCATCTCAGCCCGCTCCTGCGGCGTTGCCTTGGCGAGCGCCATGACTCCTTCTGCCATCTGCACAGCATTCTCAGGCTCCACGGTAATTCCAGCCAGCACATCGGCGACAGGATTGTTTGGCGTGTTACTTCCAAAGACGACCGGCCGAGCACAAGCCAGGTAATCATATAGCTTGTTGAAACTTATGCCATGTTGATAAAGGTTAATGTTTCGCATAGTTACAATGAAAGCGTCCGCTTTGACGAGTTCTTCGTAAATACAATTCTTTGACACCGGGCCCATAAAAGTTAAATTGGTGATATTTTCGCTCGAAGCTCGTGCCTCAAGACGTCGACGCTCGGGCCCATCACCGTAGAACACAAATTCAACGTCTCTCTGTTCACGCTCACAGACAATTTTTGCTGCGTCAAGAATAGAATCAAGTCCATTTGCAAGCCCATGTGTTCCCGCGTAGACCACCCGGAAAGACTTTCCCTCAACAACCCCTTCCGAAGGAAGAACGTCGTCTAGCGAAACACCATTCGAAACCCACGTCACCCGACCCTTCTTTCCACCACGCTGCTCGATATAATTCACCGCTCCAGGAAGCAACGTGACGATCTGATCGGCTGTCGAGTACAGATG
Organism: Deinococcus aestuarii; assembly: GCF_018863415.1. Lineage (NCBI taxonomy): Bacteria > Thermotogati > Deinococcota > Deinococci > Deinococcales > Deinococcaceae > Deinococcus > Deinococcus aestuarii. The sequence continues at coordinate 138,268 of NZ_JAHKSN010000003.1, forward strand.
ACGCTCAACTACACGCAAAGCATGGACGAGCGGGTGTCCCTCCGACACGTTCCCAAGGTCAATCAGGGACTGCGGCCAGAGATCGCGAATCTCCAGGACGAAGGGCACGCGCAGCGAGTACGCCCTCCACCGCGCCGCCAAAGCACCAAACAGGTGAGGGCTGGAGCCCAGGATCACGTCAGGTTTGCCCAGGCGGTGAGTCTCTCGCAGCACACGCCACGCGAACACCGCCATGTTCACCATCCGCGCTTTGGAGTTCCCCTTGTACGGGGGTGTTCGTAGCCAGAAGAACCGGACCCCATCGGTCATCTCGAACTTCCACAGTGCCCGGCCTTGAAGCCGTGTCTCTCTCTGTGTCACATGGTCGAAGCTCGAAGCGATGATGGTGACGTCGTGTCCCTTTTCCACCAGCGCTTTCGCGAAGGAGAAGTGCCGGGTGATCCCCGCCTGCTCCGGCGGAATCGCGTACTGGTTGACCATCCAAATTTTCATGTCGTGTTCTTCCCGTGTGATGCTTGCGTGGTCGGAGACATTTCCTGCCACAAGGCTTCGAGGCGATCTACGACGCGGGCAATGGAAAATCGACCGACGACTGCTTCTCGTCCCGCGCGACCCAACGCTCGTCGCGTGGAAGGCTCGGTGTGTAAGCTTCTCAAAGCGTCCGCCAGCGCGAGGGCATCTGCTGGCGGAACGAGTACCCCTGCTCCACCGTCCAGCAGTTCCGGAATGCCCCCCGTTCGCGTCGATACCACAGGCAGCCCGTGAGCCATCGCCTCCATCAGCGACACGGGGATTCCCTCGTGCAGCCCTCCGCCGAGGTCCAAGCTAGGTAAGACGACCACGTCCACCTCGCCCTCCTGGTACAGCCGCAACAACTGCTCGTGGGGCAGTTGACCCATGAAGCGCACGCGGTCGTTCAACTGCAAATGTGTTGCCTGCTCACGCAAAGCATTCTCCAGTTCACCCTGGCCCGCCAACCACAGTTCCACGGGCTCGTCCTGCAGAAGGGCCATCGCTTCCAACAGGTACCGATGGCCTTTCACAGGCAGCAGGTTCGCAGGGCAAAGCACCCGCATCTTGTGGCGCTGATGGTCCTCTGCGGGAAGTTCGTCGGGGAGAACGGCACCCATGTGAAGCACCTGTGCTCGATCCTGTGCACGGAAGTTGCGTTCCAGCGCCAGCCGAAGGCTGCTCTCCGAGATGAAACGCACGAACAGCGCGTGCTGGGCCTTGCGCATGAGCAGGTTGTTCTCAACGACATCCCAACGATGCGCCGTGAAGCTCCACGGTACGCCAGAGACCTCACTCGCCACCATGCCCATGCTGGCGGTCGTGGCAGCCCAATGAACGTGAATATGTTCGACTCCCAGTCGTCTTACCTCACGAGCGATCCACAGACCTTTAGGCAGCACACTCAAATTCTTGGCAAAATGCCTTGGCTGGAGGGTCCATAACAAGCGAAAAGCTCTTAGAGACGCCCCAGGAGATCGGACAAACTCTGCTATCGCGCCACAGAAGATATGCCTGTCAAGCAACCGGGGCAATAGACAATGGGAAAGCAATTTGTGCACATCTGTATGCATGAACTTGCCACGTCCATGTAAAGGCACGACCCAGACCTGATACCCCCGCTTTATCAACTCAGCCAACTCCGGCAGGACAAAGGCTTCTCCGGGACCGTAGGGTAAGGACGTTGTCACGTAAAGAATATTCAATGGACCACCACGGCGGGGGGCTTGATTAACTTTTGATAGAGTTTAACAACCATTGCTCGCGTTTTGTTTGGGGTCGAAGACGCATAGCTTTCGAAAAGCAGACGCGCTCTTCTGAAGTTCGCCTCGTGTTCCGGGAATGATAATTCAAGAGCACTCAGTTGGGCAATATGAAGTTGGTGATAAAATGGACTTGCAACCTTCCCCGTCAAATCATAATACGACCAATAGCTCATTTCATACTTAGGTAGTAACTTTACAAGTGTTGAAATAGACTCCTTCAACATCATCCTTGCGTCCGGATGATCAGTCACCATCAATAGGTCTCTTAATCCAAATAGAGCAAAAATCCAGCCGTTCAAAACCCCATCAGTCTGTAGACGCGGGAACTCTTCTAAGATAACTCCTTCCGGCACCTTTCGCGCTACTCCACCTTCTGAAACCTCGATTAACATGGGTCGAACAGCCTCCTCTGCTGCACGTAGAAAACGGACATCACAGCTCAGAGAGTATGCTCGAACAAGTACCGAAATTCCTTCTCCTTGAGTCATGGCTGAGTAGAGGGAAGGAAAGCTCATGTGTAACAACGGCCAGATTGTCCAGCCTCCATGGGCATCTTGAGTCTTCAATGCCCACAACGCGAGTTTAAGAAACTCGTTCTCATGGTGTTCTCGCTGATGCTCTCTACTGAGCATCTGATCCCAGTGACCCAAGGCCTTCTGGAATAACGTGGTCGGAAATAGAATAAGTTCTCCGTGGGCGTCAACTAACGGGAAGCCCTGCTCACTCCTGGGGCCCTGCCACTCAGTCTTTGCTTTCATATCATTGAAATAGCCTGCTAACTTATGAGATTCAAACTGACTTCCCAAACTTTGCGGGGCATGCCAATAGCTTCTTCCCATCAGCATTTTTCTCCAATGTTTAAGCATTGGAGGAAGGATTTTAACCATATCACCGTTGCTCATAGAGAGTTAGATACCTTTCGGTCATTTTTGCGACGCTGAATCTTCGGGAAGACGTGCGTGCAGCCTGACCCATTCGGGTCCTCAACTCTTCACTCTGCCCTAAACGGAGCATAGATTCCGAAAAGGCCTCGACGTCTCCAGCGGCCACCAGCAGGCCCGTTTCCTCTGAGACAACGAGTTCCGGCACTCCACCCACATCTGTCGAAATGGCGGGGAGCCCAGCGGCGAGAGCCTCCATAACGGACAGAGGATGGCCTTCCCAATCTGAGGACATGACAAAGACGTCGGAGGCGGCCAGCACATCGGCGACGTCACTCCGGACGCCCAAAAGACGCACCCGTCCCCCCAGTCTCTTCTCGGCGACCTTCCTCTCCAGTTCAGGACGCAGTTCGCCTTCTCCAGCGATGAGCAGTTGCGCCTGCGGAAGGGCATCGGCCACCCGGGAAAAGGCCTCCAGGAGCAAGGCGTGGTTCTTCTGGACGGTGAGACGTCCCACGGCGACGAAGAGGATTCGGTCGTCCGCAATCCCTTCCCGCTCACGCCAGGACAAGCGCACACCATTAACCACGCCGAATGAAGTGAGGTCGATCCCATTGGGAATTAACGGCACCTCCCGCAGTCCATAAAGCGTGCGAACACTCCTAGCGACCTCTCCAGCAATTGCAACGGGAACTACCCCTGCTGCGAATGCGGCGCGGTGAACCACTCGTCCGACACGGTCCACCTCCTTGTGCGCAACGTTATGTACGGTGTGGACCCATCTGCGCTTTGATATAGGGAGATGAGGCAGAAGATAGCGCAACACATATCTATGGGTATGAATTACGTCCGGCTGCCATTGCCCAAGCTCCTTTCCTAAAGAGCGGAACATCTTGCCGTCGAATCCCGCACTTTTTGAAAGATACACACTATCAATTCCCCCCGCATCCAGAGCAACTTCGTTCATCGTACTCTTCCGATCATAGAGACTGATCACCTTCACGTTTACGCCCAGATACGCTAGAGAAATGGACAACTGAGTAACCATACGCTCAGCGCCCCCAACACCTAGATCAGGAACAACTTGTAACACTCTCATGAAAATATCCTTCGTATGAGCATAATTTTCTCCTAAGTCCTTAGACAGCTTGCCTTCGCAGAGGAAGTTGTCGATAAGATTCATTGCATATTGACAGAGAAATTACGCTACCCAGCAATAAGAAAGGTAGCTTTGAATATTCCCAAGAGAGCGTACTACCCATTACAAAATAAACCAACAGGCTGACGAGGCAAGCGGTCGCCATCTGACTTCTTTGAGATAAGCTATAGGCCGTGCGTATAGCTTTAAATAAAATCGCTACAAATAATACCAAGCCAACTACCCCTAACTCCGCCAGGATAGATAAAAACATGTTGTGTGCCACAGCTCCTCCAGGACGGAGAAAATCAAGGTGAGCGGCAGCAAGAGAATACTCAGGAGATAGGACGGCAAAATTTCCAGCACCAACGCCCAACCAAGGGTAGTGGGCGACCATTTGTAGCCCTCCCTGCCAGATTCCCAACCTGCCTGCCCAGGTATCCGCGCTCTGATAGTTCGACAGGGTCGAATAGCGGTCCACGAGCGGCGCGGTTACCTCGGGCCAGGCACTAAGCACGCCCACGACCAGCGCCACGAGGAGGGCATAGGGCAGCAACGTCCTTGCCAGTACACGTGTTCCTGAGAAAGTCAGGATGATTGCCGAGAGTAGGGGAGCCGCAGCAAGTGCTATCAGGCCCGTACGAGACTGAGTGAGGAGTGCGCCGATCAACAGGACTGCGACGAGAATCCACCTCAGGGTCCCGAAGCGCCGGAACACCCCGCCGTAGCTCAGAAAGGCAGCCAGGATCAGGACCAGCCCGGCGAACTCGTTGGGGTCTTCACTCGCGGCTGTGAACCGCCCGACGGCCGCTCCGCCCGCTGCGGCGGCGCCGACGACAGCGGCGACTCCCGAGAGGATTCCCACGAGCCACATTCGTTTGATCAAGCGTGCCTCAAGTGCCGCGACCATGATGAAGAGCAGCAAGACGCCCAGGAAGGTGATCGACCGCTGTAGTGCGACTCCTGGATTCACCGCCCACAACATTGAGATGCAAGACCACGCCACGAGCGTGAGCAGCAGCAAAGTGAGCTTCCGCTGCATAACCTGAACCAGTTTCTCGCGAACGGACGCCGTTCTCAGCGCCTTGAAGATCAAGGACACGAAGGTGACTCCCGTCAATAGCTTCATGCCGTCTCGAAATCCACCGACGATGAAGGACGCCTCGAAGGGCAACATGGCAACGAGCAGGAAGAGGCCCAATTCCCAGCGCCACATCACCAGTCCAAAACTTACGGCGCTAGCCAGCAGGAGTAAAAGCACGAGAGAGTCCACACCTTGCTGAGCCACGACGAAGAGCACCAGCAACAAGGGCAGCAGGCCAATGAAGGCCATGTGGAACAGGCGAACATTCCCACTGTGCGGCAATCTGACAAAGCTCATTCCTTCATCTCCTTGGCCCCTTCGGCCTTCGCCTCCAGACGGCTCACGAGGAAGTACAGGACCACTTCTCCCAAAATCTGGGTTACTGCCAGGGCAGCGGCGGCCCACAGCGGCGTGGGGGGAACCGTGAGGAGGAGAGCGAGCAGCACCACCAATCTCCCTATGTTGACGGCGGCGTCGTACTGTGGCTGCTCGTGTGCATGCAGAAGCGTGTTGAAGATGCCCAGGTACATTCCGGTGAGCGTCGTTATGCTCAAGATGAGGAGCACGGGAATAGAGGCGCGGTAGGGCTCCCCGAGGAGAACGAGGGCGGCAGCGGCTACGACTGGAGTCGCGATGGCCATCAACACGGCGTACCTGGGTAGGAAGCCCCGAACCTGCTTCCGGAAACGCGCCCGTTCTTGAGCGGTCGATAACCCGCTCGCCCTGGGAAGCATCACCAGCCGCACCGCGTCGTTGAGCAGCGAGAACGCCGCCAGGAAGGTCAGCGCGGCGCTGTACGTACCTACCTCGGCCGTCGTCGCCCGATGCTCTAGCACAAACTGGGGAAGGCGCGATAGTGCGACAAAACTCGAGGCAGAGACGCCGACCCAGCCGCCATAGCGCCACAACGCCCGGAGCACCTGTCCCTCGCCCGGCTGTGAGCGGAGCAGGACCGGTCCAAGTGGCACCGCAGAGTTACCCAGCAAGGAGTGACCCAACACGAACAGTGCCAGGGGCAGGACATACAAGGCAAGCAGGGTAGTCGTGGCTGTAACACCCGAGAAATGAAACAAGACCAGGGCGCTCACCCCCCGGAGCAAGGCATAGAGGAATGTGTTCTTCTCGATAGCCCTGTACTCCTGCCGGGCCTGTTCGGCGGCCCTTAGAGTCGCCCACAGGCTCAGCAGACCTCCAGAGACGGCTGAGAGCACCAGCAGACTTCCTGTCCCAGCCAACGTAGGAAACACCGCCGAATTCAGGAACGGCGTGAAGACCAGGGCGAGCATCACCATGGCGAGCGCAAGCACCGTCTTGACGCGCAGCACGGGAACAACAGACGCCTCAATCGGACCTCGGATGGCGGCAATCGGCTTCTGATGGTGCTTGACCAGAGCGGTGCTGAGTCCGAAGTCGTAAACGAGCGGCAACAACATGACGATGCTGAGCGCCAGTCCCACCTTTCCGAACTCGACTGGACCGAGGGCGCGTGCCGCGAACAGGGTCACGGCCAAGGAAACCAGGTTGTTTATGACATTCGCCGATACGAGCCGGAGAATGGTGCCGAGGAATCCCGAAGGGTCCTTCCTAGCAGTACGCAGACTCTCCATGTCGTAGCGCGTTCAGTCCACGTTCGCCGGGCGCAGTGCGTTCTTGAGTGCTGCCTTAACCTGCACCTGCTCAACCCGGCCCAAGCACGGTCCTATGGGCAGGCTCAGCACCTGTCCCGCCGCCAGTGCGCTTTGCGGCTGTACGGAGTACTTCTCCTCATAAATCGGCAACTGATCCTGCGGCACCGGGTAATACACCATCGTCCCAATCCCCTGCTCCTCCAGCCGCTTCTGCACCTCGTCCCGGTCGGCGTCCGTCAGGCGGATCGTGTACTGGTGGAACACATGCCCCTCGCTCAGCTCCGGCGTCACGATGCCCGACACGTCCCTGAGCAGTTCGTTGTACGTCGCGGCCACGCGGCGGCGGCCCTCGTTCCAGCGGTCGATGTGCGGCAGCTTCACCCGCAGGATCGCTGCCTGAATGGTGTCGAGCCTGGAGTTGTACCCCAGCATCTCGTTGTGGTACTTCTTCCGCGAGCCGTGCGCCCGCAGCATCCGCGCCAGCTCCGCCACGTCGTCGTCGTCCGTGACCAGCAGGCCGCCGTCACCGAACGCGCCGAGGTTCTTGCTCGGGAAGAACGAGTAGGCGCCGACGTTCCCGATGGTGCCCGTCTGCTTGCCCCTGTACCGCGCGCCGAACGACTGGGCGCAGTCCTCGATCACGAGGAGACCGTGCTCCTCGGCAATCGCCATGATCTCGTCCATCTCGCACGGGTTGCCGTACAGGTGGACGGGCATGATCGCCCGGGTGCGGGGCGTGATGTGCCTGCGAACCTCTGCCGGGTCGATGTTGTACGTCTTCGGGTCGATGTCGGCAAAAACCGGGGTCGCCCCCACGCTGCTGATGCTCTCGGCGGTGGCGAAGAAGGTGAAGGGCGTGGTGATGACCTCATCACCGGAGCCGATGCCCAGGGCGCGCAGGCCGATGATCAGGGCGTCGGTGCCCGAGTTGACGCCCACCGCGTGCTTCACGCCGAGGTAGGCGGCGACCTCCTCCTCGAAGGCGAGGACGTCCGGCCCCATGATGAAGTGCCCCGAGCGCATGACCCGCTGAACGGCGGCGTTGAGTTCGTCCCACAGCTCGTCGATCTCCGGGGAGAGGTCGAGGATGGGAATCCGGGTGAGTTCGGTGCTCGTCACGCGATTCTCCTGACTTCGGCGTCACTGATCTTCTGGTAGGTGTGGCCTGTGCTGTCGGTGACGGTGTCGCCCCCGCTGAAGTCGAGGGGGTCGCCGCTGGCGCTCATCCAGCCGACCTGACGTGCGGGAACGCCCGCGACGACCGCGTACGCGGGCACGTCCCTCGTCACCACGGCGCCCGCCGCCACGAAGGCTCCCTCGTGCAGCGTCACGCCGCAGACGACCGTCGCGTTGGCGCCGATGCTAGCGCCCCGCCCCACCCGGGTGACGGCGTAGTCGGCGCTGGTGTTGCGCGGAAACTCGCTGCGCGGCGTGCGGACGTTGGTGAAGACCATGCTCGGCCCGCAAAAGACGTAGTCTTCCAGCACCACGCCCTCGTAGACGCTCACGTTGTTCTGAATCTTCACGCCGTTCCCGATGGTGACGTTGCCCGCGACGTACACGTTCTGCCCCAGCGAGCAGCGCTCACCGATCACGGCGCCCGGCATGACGTGGCTGAAGTGCCACACCCTCGTGCCCTCGCCCAGCGTGGCTCCCTCGTCCACGTAGGCGCTCTCGTGCTTCCACCACCCCATCTCAGGCCCTCAGGAAGCGGTGGCCCGTCCCGGAGGTGGGCGAGACGAGCGCGGCGTGGCGAATGCGGGCGACGGTGGCGATGGCCTCGTAGGTGTCGTCCAGGCCGAAGCCCTGGCCCGCGAGGGTCCGGCGGTAGACCTCGGTGTGCAGGTCGGTGAAGCCCTCGCTGAACTCGACCTCCTGGCCGTCGATGGTGATCGAGCGGTAGGTGCGCTGTCCCCTCGCACTCACTTCCCCCGGCAGGTAGGTCGGGTCGATGGAGAGAAACCAGCGCACGCGGGCGCGTTCGAGTTCGAGGTAGCCCGCGCAGACGGTGTCGGTGCGCTGGTGGACCTCGACGTGCTCGATGGGACCGAACATCCAGGCGAGCATGTCGTAGAAATGCACGCCGATGTTGGTGGCGAGCCCGCCGCTCTGCTCCACCCGGCCCTTCCAGCTCCGCAGGTACCAGGTGCCCCGGCTGGTGATGTACGAGAGGTCCACGTCCCGCTTGCCGCCCCGCTCGCCGCCGAGTTGCCCTTTGAGGGTCTCCAGCGCGGCGTGGGCCCGCAGTTGCAGGATCGTCCACACGCGCCCGCCGGTCTCGGCCTCCACCTCCTTGAGCGCGGTGATGTCCTCCGGGTGGAGGACGATGGGCTTCTCGCACAGGGCGTCGGCCCCGGCCCGCAGGGACAGGCGGATATGCGCGTCGTGCAGGTAGTTGGGGCTGCAAATGCTCACGTAGTCCACCCCCTCGCCCCGGCGGCGCGCGTCGTGGAGGTAGCGCTCGAAAATCTCGGGCTGGGTGAAGAACTCGGCCTGGGGGAAGTACGAGTCGAGGATGCCGACGGAATCGAAAGGGTCGAGGGCCGCGGCCAGGGTGCTCCCCGTATCCTGGATGGCCTTCAGGTGGCGGGGCGCGATGTAGCCGGAAGCGCCGGTCAGGGCGAAGCGACTCACAGGAGGGTGACCTTCTCGCTGGCAAGGCCCCGGGTGGCGTAGCGGGTGTCCAGAACCGCCTGCGCCTTCTCGACCACCCGGGCATAGTCCACGTCACTGTGCCGCGTCGTGATGATGACCAGGTCTGTGCCCTCCAGTACCTCGTCCGTCAGGTCGACGCTGCACGCCCGCACGCCGTGCTCGTTGATCTCCGGCGTCCAGGTGTCGTGGAAGGACACGTCCACCCCGGCGCGACTCAGCAGCTTGTGCACCTCCAGGGCGGGCGACTCCCGGTAGTCGTCGAGGTCTCCCTTGTAGGCCATGCCGAGCAGGAGCACCCGGGAGCCGTTCAGGGCCTTGCGCGCGCCGTTGAGCACCCGCGCGGCCTTGTCCACCACGAACTCGGGCATCTTGCGGTTGGTCTCCCCGGCGAGCGCGATGAAGTGGGTCTGGAAGTTGTACTCGCGCGCCTTCCACTCCAGGTAGTGGGGGTCGAGCGGGATGCAGTGCCCGCCCACCCCGGGGCCCGGGTAGAAGGGCATGATGCCGAAGGGCTTGGTGAAGGCGGCGTCGAGCACCTCCCACACGCTGATCCCCATCCGGTCGCACAGCAGGGCGATCTCGTTGGCGAGCGCGATGTTCACGGCCCGGAAGGTGTTCTCGTAGACCTTGACCATCTCGGCGGCCTTGGCGCTGCTGACCGGCACGACGTGTTCGATGGTCTGGCGGTAGAACGTGAGGGCCACGTCCAGGCTCGCGGGATCGTGGCCGCCCACCACCTTGTTCGTGTTCTTGGTGGTGTAGCGGGCGTTGCCCGGGTCGACCCGCTCCGGCGAGTGCGCCAGGAAGAAGTCCACCCCGGCCCGCAATCCGGTCGCCTCCAGAATAGGCTTCATGACCTCCTCGGTGGTGCCGGGGTAGGTGGTGCTCTCCAGGCTCACGAGCTGCCCCGGGCGCAGGTGGCGCGCGATCTCGGCGGTGACGTGGCGCACGTAGCTCAGGTCGGGGCTGAGGTTGCTGTCCAGCGGCGTGGGAACGCAGATGACGATCACGTCAAGGTCGGCGACCACCCCGAAATCGGTGGTCGTGGTGACGAGCCCGCGCGCGACGACCTCCTGCAATTCCTCGGCCTTGACGTCACCGATGTAATTCTCACCGCGCGCCACCATGTCGGTCCGCCTCGGGTTGCGGTCGATGCCGGTGACGTGAAAGCCCACCTTGGCCTTCTCGACGAGGAAGGGCAGCCCCACGTAGCCCAGCCCGACGACGCCGATTCTGGCCGTCCGCCTCTGAATGGTGCCGATCAATGTGCTGGCGTGGCTCACTTCAAGAACGTTCGTCATAACAACCTCGGAGAAAAACCTGGAACAGGGCTGCTCAGCGCGCGCCGAAGCCCGTCATGATCGTCCACAGCGTTTTGGCGACGATGCGGGCGTCCAGCCAGAAGGAGAAGTTCTTGATGTAGTACAGGTCGTATCGGAGCTTCTCCAGCGTCTCGTCGGCCCCGGCGGCGTAGCCGTGGGTGACCTGGGCCCAGCCGGTGATGCCGGGCTTGACCCAGTGCCGCACCGCGTACAGGTGGAGGTCGCGCTCGAACTGCTCCACGAACGTCTGCTGCTCGGGGCGCGGGCCGATGACGCTCATGTCGCCGCGCAGCACGTTCCAGAACTGCGGCAGCTCGTCCAGCCGGAACTTGCGCAGCCAGCGGCCCAGCCGGGTCACCCGCAGGTCCCCGCAGGTGGCGAAGGCGGCCCCGTGGCGCTCGGAGTCCCGCTTCATCGTGCGGAACTTGGCGATTCGGAAGGGCCGACCGTGCCGACCGACGCGCCACTGCCAGAAGAGCACCGGGCGCCCCGCGTCGAGCGCCACCAGCACCGCCACGACGAGCAGCAGCGGCAGCAGCAGCGGCAGGGCCAGTAGCACGGCCACCACGTCGAACCCGCGTTTGAGGGCGGCGTAGGTGTCGTCGAAGTCGGCCTGGTCGAGCCGGGCCGTGTGCAGGTGTTCGAGCGCGACCCGGCCGTGCAGTTCCTCGCCGAGCGCGGCGGGCGTCCAGACGGGCATCCCGGCGGTCTGCGCGTGGAGGATCAGTTCGAGCCACCCCGGGTGGGCGGCGGTCGCGGGGTCGACCACCAGCGCGTCCACCTCGCGCAGCCGCACGTCCTGCGGCGTGGCGAGCGACACGTACTGGACGCTCCCGTGCCGGGGCAGCGCCTGGCGCGCGCCGGAATACACCCCGATCCGGACGGGCGGCGTGCGGCGCCGGAAGGTCAGGCGGGTCAGGGTCATCACCGCCCCCCACAGGAGCGGCAGCGACACGAACCCCACCGGCGGGAACGCGACCTGCGAGACCCACAGGAACCCCAGGGCCAGCCCGGCGGCGAGCAGGGGCGTGGATACCGCCCGCGCGTAGGGGTCCAGCGCGAGCGCCGGGCGCGTCTCCCGGGTCAGCGTCCAGGCCGTCCAGGTCGCCAGCCACCACAGGCCCATCACCGTCCAGAACTGATCCGGGGCATAGAGCAGCGCCCACAGCAGGCTCAATCCCGCGGCGGTGCCCAGGTCGATCACCGTCAAAGACGTCAGGAGACTCAGCCGTTGCCGGGTATGTTGTGAGGGATGCAGTCTGCTGATCAAGGCGACCTCTGGAAAGAACTTGACAAAGCGGCAAGGCGCCGAGCCTCAAGCGACTGAGCGAGGATCACGACTCCAGGGAGCTGATGCTGAGAAGAGAGGTTTTTTACAAAGAACAGACGGTCCTTTTCACGTGGGACGCCGCTCTTAATATGGGGGTATAGTAAAGCCGAACTGGCTTCGGTGCACACGAAAACTTCATATCCACCCCCCTATCAGCCCTTGCTCGTGCCGGAGGCGAGCTACACCCCTCCCCCAAAGCTTTAACAGTCTCTGACGGTCCCTCTTACGGTTCTCTGACACGTTCGGTACCGCCCGGTGGCACGGGGCGAGTCCGGACCGCTTTCCCCCGGAACGGGCCGACGTGGGGTGCTCAGCCTCGCGGCGGGCACGTCATTCCCCGGCGCCACTCTCCCCCGCCGGGTCCCCGACTCACTCCACGTACAGCGCCCTGGGCCCGCCCCGGACGACGTGGTACGCCCGCACCTCCAGCCGCCGCTCACGCAGGCCGATGACCAGGAACACGTCGTCCTCGCTGACGAGTGCCCGGCGGTGGGCTTCCTCCCACAGCACCAGGCCTTCTTCCTCCGTGTGGGCGCGGCCGTCGGCGTACATTACCCAGTTGCCGATCCAGTCCAGTGAGGTTCGGAGTCGTTTCGGAGTGCGTCCACCGCGAAGGGGTCGCCTTCGGGCAGCTACCAACTGTAGCTGGCCGGAAGGACGTGGGCCAGGTGGAGCGTCTCCCCGGTCCGTGTGCCGACGAGAAGCCCGCCCCGGCCCTGACCGGTGGCGGCCAGGAGCCGACGCAGAAGGCCGCGGACCTCGCGGGGGCAGACGAGCGTCTCCAGCGGCCTGGGCAGCGTCCCGCCGGGCAGGTCGAGGGGAGGGGTGAGGCCCAGCGGGCGGCGGTGGAGCCGGGTCGTCAGCAGATGGTGCGGCTGCGTCATGCCTGCACCCGCTGCACCGCGTGAATCTCGGTGGACGCGAACAGGACGCGCGCCGACCCGTTGGTCTCGTCGTACAGGTCGAGGCCGAGGCGACGGTCACGAGGACCAGGACACTCTGCGTATCGACCTCCCGGAGGCCCAGTCCCTGGGCACCCGGTTCGGTCAGCCGCCTCACCTGACCCCAGCAGCGCTTCACCGGGAAGCGTCGCCGGGGCGCCGGGGTGGGTCAGCGCCGTGGTCCAGCGTCACCCGCCGCCACCCCGGGCCGAGGAGGTCGGGCTGGTGGGTGACGAGGAGAACCCCACGTTCCGGGGCACGCTCCTCCACCGCACGCAGGAGCCGCCGGGCATTCGCGGGATCGAGGTGGGCGGTGGGCTCGTCCAGCAGGAGCAGGGGGGCAGGGCGCAGCAGGGCGCGGGCGACCGAGAGCCGCGCCCGCTCGCCCGCCGAGAGCCGTGCCCCGTGCTCGCCCACCCAGCCGGAGAGTCCCCCCGGCAGCCGCGCGAGCAGGCCGTCCATTCCGAGCCCGGAGAGTAAGGCGAGCAGGTCTGCGTCCCGCGCGGCCGGGTCCCCGATGTGCAGGTTCTCGCGCAGGGTGCCGCCCAGCACCTCCGCCTGCTGGGGGGCCCAGGCGAAGCGGGCGCGCAGGTCTTCCAGGCGCAGCGCGCGCAGGTCCACCCCGTCCAGGGTGACCCGCCCGCCCGTGGGGTCATGGAAGCGCAGGGCGAGGCCGAGCAGGGTGCTCTTCCCGGCGCCGGAGGGCCCGACGAGGGCGACCCGCTCCCCGGGTCGGACGGTGAGGTTCACGCCCCGCAGCACGTCCGTCGCCAGCCCCGGGTAGCGGAAGCTCACGTCCTCAAGGCGCAGGGTGGGGTCAGACGGCACGTCCTGCGGGTGGTCGGGGTCCTCCACGGCGGGGCGCAGGTTGCGCAGGCCGTCCACCCGTTCGGTGGCGGCACACAGCGCCCCGTGCGCGGCCCACGCGGCCCCGAGGTTTCCGACCGCCTCGAAGCTGGCGAGCAGGCCCAGCGCCGAGGCGGCGAGGAGGGGCCCCCCCGTCTCGCCCCGCGCCACCCCCTCCCCGACGAGGAGCAGGGCGGCGATCAGCCCGGCGCCGCCGAGGGCGTCACGCAGGGCGTTCGCGGCGCCCGTCACCCGGGCCCGCCGCGTCTCCGCCGCCTCCAGCGTGGAGAGAAGCCCGGCGAAGTGCCGCTGCGCCGCCGGGCGTCCGCCCCCCGTCAACAGGTCGGGCAGACCGTGGAGGGCCTCAAGGGTCGCGGCCCCCAGCTCGGCGCGGGCGGCGTTCCCCACACGCCCGGCTGGGGTGGCGGCGCGGACGGCGAGGGCAGGCAGCACCACCCCGGCCAGCCCGAACAGCCCCAGAGTGGCGAGGGCCAGGGGCGGCGACACGAACCACAGCAGGGCCACCGTCACGAGCGCGACCGTGAGCGCCACGAGCGTCGGGGCGAAGAGGCGCAGGTAGACGCCCTGCAATTCGTCCACGTCCCTTCTGACCCGCCCCAGGAGGTCGCCGCCGCGCACCCCCACGAGGGCGGCGGGCGCGACCCGGGCGAGGTGGGCCGCGGCCTCCCCCCGCACCCGCCCGATGAGCCGGAAGGTGAGGTCGTGCGAGACGAGCCGCTCGCCGTACCGCAGCGCCGCCCGCGAGAGGCCGAACAGCCGCACGGACGTGATCAGGGGCAGCAGCACCAGCAGCGACTCGGGCCTCAGCGCCGCCCCCGAGATCAGCGCCCCCGACACGGCCAGGAGGCCCACCGAGGCCAGAACCGTCCCCGCCCCGAGCGCGACCGAGCCGAGCGTCCGGGCCCGGCCCCCACCCCGCACAGAGCGCCACAGGCCGCTCACGCCCGCTCCCCCGCGAGGTCGCGCACCCGCCCGCCTTCCAGTTCGACCGTCTGATCGTGCCCCCCATGCAGCGCCGCGCGGTGCGAGATCGTGAGGACCGTGCGGCCCGCGCCCAGCCGTTCCAGGGCGCCTTTGACCTCGCCCTCGCTCCCCGCGTCGAGCTGGGAGGTCGGCTCATCGAGGATGAGCACCTCCGCGCCTCGCAGGAAGGCGCGGGCGAGGGCGAGGCGCAGACGCTCACCACCACTCAGGCGGGCCCCCTCCGCCCCGATGTCAGTGTCGTAGCCGTTCGGCAGCCGGGAGATGAAGTCGTGGGCGTCCGCCGCGAGGGCAGCCTCCTCGACCTCCTCCCAGGTCGCTTCGGGCCTCCCCAGGCGAATGTTCTCGCGCACCGTGCCGGGGAAGAGGTAGGGCCGTTCGGGCACGTAGGCAAGGCGCTCCCGCCACGCCGCCGGATCGAGGTCGGAGAGGGGCACGCCGCTGACTCGCACCTCCCCGCCCGTGGGGGGGACGAAGCCCAGCAGCAGCCGCGCCACGCTCGTCTTGCCCGCGCCGCTCTCACCGACGAGTAGCGTGCGCGAGCCGGGGGACAGGGTGAGGGTCACGCCCTGGAGGGCCGTTCTCTCCCCGTACCGCAGGGTCACGTCCCGGACCTCAATGCTCAGCGGCCCCGCCGGAACCGGGAGGGTGCCCCGCCCCGGCGCCTCCTCGCCCAACACGGCAAAAATCCGCTCCCCCGCCGCCCGCGCCTCCAGGCTGGCGTGATGATCGGCCCCCAGGGCGCGCAGAGGGGCGAAGAACTCGGGGGTGAGGAGCAAGACGAACAAGGCCCGCTCGAAGGGTATCTGCCCCTCGAACAGCCGCACGCCGACCGTCACGGCCACGAGGGCGGTGCTCAGCGTCGCGCCGAACTCCAGCACGAAGCCCGAGAGAAAGGCGCTTCGCAGCACGCTCAGCGTCACCCGGCGGTAGGCGTCATCGGCCTCCCGGAGCGCCGCCAGCCGTTCAGGGGCGCGCCCGAAGACCACCAGCGTCGGCAGGGCCCGCAGGGTCTCCACGAAAGACGCGCTGAGGCGGCCCAGCGTGAGCCACTGCGCCTTCGAGGCGCGGTCGGCCATCGTCCCCACCAGCCACAACAGCACGACGATGACGGGCCCGGTGAACAGCAGGATCAGCCCGCTGAGGGGATCGAGAAACAGCACCGTCAGCGCGAGCAGGGGCGCGAGGGTGGCGGCGAAGACCGAGCCCGGCACGAAGCGGCCCACGAAGCCCTCCAGCCGCTCGGCGCCCTCGGTGACGAGTTCGGTGAGTTCGCCCGCCCGCTCCCCCGAGGCGTGGACGGGGCCGAGGTCGAGGAGGTGGGTGAGGAGCCGCCCGCGCACCTCGCGCTTGACCCCGGCGGCGGAGCGGGCGGCGAGCACGTCCCGCACGCCGACGAGGGCCGAGCGGGTGAGCCACACCAGGGCCAGCGCCACGAAGGCGGAGGACAGGACGGCGGGAGCCTGCCCCTCCAGGAAGACGCCGTTCACGGTCCGCGCCACGAGCGCCCACTGCGCCAGCACGCACACGAACGTCACGAGGGCCAGCCCGGCGCAGGTGAGCCGGAGGAGCCGGACCTCCGGAAGCCGCGTCAGGGGCCGCACGCTCAGTCGTACCCCTTGTTCAGCCCGCCCTCGTCGGGACGGACGCGCTCGCGAAAGACGTAGTAGTTCCAGATCTGGTACCCGATGATCAGCGGCAAGAAGATTGCGCCCACCCAGGTCATCAGCACCAGGGTGTAGGGCTGGCTGGCACTCTCCCGCAGCCCCAGGCTGTACGCGGGGTCGAGGGTGGAGGGCAGCACGACCCCCCGGGTATAGAGCGCGATAAAGACCGTGACCGTGGAAAAGACGATGGTCAGGCTGCTCATCAGGAAGGCGAACACGTCGAGCCCGCGCGTCAGGCCGTACCAGATGCTCCCCAGGGTCAGCCCGGCGGCCAGGGGAAAGAGCCAGGGCAGCACGCCGAAGGAGACGAACAGCCCCTCGGTCACGTACCCCATGACCACGAAGGCCAGGATGGCGACCGTGGCGAGGGCGCCCCAGAACAGGGCGGCGGCGCGGGCCCGGCGGTAGAGGTCGGTGTCCCGGTGCAGCCGCAGCAGCAAGAAGTTCGCCCCGTGCAGCGTGAAGAGCAGCAGCGTGGCAAGCCCCCCCACCACCGAGAAGGGGGTAAACACGTCCGCGAAGCTGCCCAGCACCCGCTCGTCCGCGTTCACGGGCAGGCCCTCGATCAGTTTCGCCATCGTCAGGCCCCAGAAAAAGGACGGAAGCAGGCTGCCGAGAAACGACGTCCAGTCCCAGAAGTTGCGCCACCGCTGCTGGTCCACCTGATTGCGGTACTCGAAGGACACGCCGCGCATCAGGAGAGACAGCAGGATGATCACGAACACCGGGTACAGCCCGGAAAAGAGGGTCCCGTACCACACCGGGAACGTCGAGAACATGACCCCCGCCGCCGCGATGGCCCACACCTCGTTGCCGTCCCAGAAGGGACCGATGGTGCCCACCAGCGCCCGCTCCTCGGCCTCGGTTTTCGCCAGGAGGGGCCGCAGGATGTCCACCCCGAAGTCGAAGCCCTCCAGAAAGAAGTACAGGGTGAAGGTCAGCGCGATCAGCCAGAACCACAGGGTCACGAGGTCCACGTCGGTATGCCTCCTTCGGAGGGGAGCCTTCAGCCGTCAGCTTTCAGCCTCTGGTTCTTGCTGACGGCTGAAAGCTGAGAGCTGACCGCTTCCACTCAATTCCTCCGCTCGTAGTCCTGAAAACCGGGGCCGCCGTAGTTGGGGGGGGGGGCGGCGAGCATCTGCGCTTCGGGCGTGTGGTGGATGCCCGCCCGCGCCGTCACGGTGAGCAGGTAGAGGTCGAGGCCAATCAGGGTGAGGTACACGACCCACAGGCCGACGAGGCCGATCAACACCTCGGTGGAGGAGTTGGCGCTGACCCCCTCCCGGGTGGTGAGCAGGCCGTATACCATAAAGGGCTGACGGCCCATCTCGGTCGTGATCCAGCCGCAGAAGTTGGCGACCCAGGGCAGCGGGACGGTGAAGAGCAGCAGGCGCAGGTACCAGCGGGTATCGTCGAGCCCGGCCCGTTTGCGCCACCACAGGAACAGACCCCCGAAGGCGGCCAGGAGGAGGACCATTCCCAGCCCCACCATGATGCGGAAGTTCCAGTAGACCCAGGTGACGGGCGGGATGTAGTCGCCGGGGCCGTAGAGCCGCTCGTAGCGTTCCTGAAGGGGAATCATGCCCTCGTAACGGCCGTAGAGGCTGTTGTAGGCGAGGATGGAGCCCAGGTAGGGAAGCTCGACGTTGAAGTCGTTACGCCGCTCCCGCTCGTTGATCAGGGCGACCGCCGACCACGGGGCGGGCGAGGTCGAGGTCTCCCACTGGGCCTCCATCGCGGCGAACTTCATGGGCTGGTCGTAGCGCGCGACCTGCGCCGCGCGGTGCCCGCTCGTGGCGGAGAAGACGGTCCCGATGGCCCCGAAGACCAGCCCGATCCGCAAGGAGCGCGAGAAGACCTCCACGTCCTGCTTCCTGAGCAGGTGGTAGGCGCTCACGCCCAGGACCAGGAAGGCCGCGACCGTCCACGCCGAGCCCTGCACGTGGAGGAAGTACAGCCACGCCTTGTAGTTGAAGACGACCGCCGGGAAGCTCGTCAGGAAGGCCTGGTCGCCCACCACCTCGTAGCCGACGGGGTGGTGCATCCAGCCGTTGGCGAGCACGATCCAGAAGGCGCTGATCTGGGTGCCGACCGCGACGAGCCAGATGCTCGCCAGGCGGATCGCGGGGCGCAACCGGTCTTTCCCGAACCACCACAGGGCGATGAAGGTGCTCTCCAGGAAAAAAGCCATCAGCACCTCCAGCGCGAGCGGCACGCCGAAGATGTTGCCCACGAACTTGGAGTACTGGCTCCAGTTCATCCCGAACTGGAATTCCTGCACGATGCCCGTCACCACGCCCACCGCGAAGTTGATCAGGAAGAGGTGCCCGAAGAAGTTCGTCATGTTCGCGTAGACGTGCGCCCGGTCCTTGCGGACGAAGGCGAAGGTCTCCATCACCGCGATCAGGAAGGCCAGCCCCACCGTGAGGGACACGAAGAAGAAGTGGAAGATGCTGGTGGACGCGAACTGGAAGCGCGATAAGCCGAGAACGTCGAAATCCATGTCCACCTCGGGGCAGGACGGGCGGGGCAGGGGGAGGACGCGGACGCAGGCCGGGTGAGCGCACCGTATCAGGACGCGGCTCCCGGGGAAGGCCCACGCGTCTTCATCCGGGCCCCACTTTATAGGCCCGAGCACGTCTCGGGGCGGGGTCGCCAGCCTGGGAGGAGAGAAGTGGCGTGGGTGCTGCCCCTTCCAGCAGATGTGGACCGTAGCCGAACATTGGCGTGGACTTCGCCCCCCGGCACGTCGGGCGGCCCCGTCCACAGGGGGGCTTGCCGTGGCCCACGCCGGGTGGGAGGCGGGGGTTGGTTGTCTCTTAAAGTGCCGTTTCGCCCGCCGGGACGGCGCCTAGACTCCTGGAGAATCTGAGGGGGCCGGGTCCCGACCGACTTCAGCTTCGACCCCGGCGGGCGGCGGGATGGCTGGAGGCCGGGTCACCTGTCGGGGGACGGAGGAGACCTGTGGAAGAGCTTTTCAAACAGTTCACGTCCTACCTCGCCTCCGGGGTCGAGGGCGCCGCCGCCGTCATCATCGCCTTCGCGGCGGTCGAGGCGACGTGGCGCGCCCTCCAAGTGTTCTTCGCCCGCCCCGCTGAGCCCGACGAGGCCAAGGAGGGGGTGCGGCTGCGGCTGGCGCGCTGGCTGGCCGTCGCGCTGGAGTTCGAGCTGGCCGCCGACATCCTGCGCACCGCCGTCGCGCCGTCGTGGAACGAGATCGGCAAGCTCGCCGCCATCGCCGCCCTGCGGACCATCCTGAACTACTTCCTGCAAAAGGAGATCGAGCAGAACTCCCAGCGGCAGCGCGCGGTGAGCGGCCCCAGCCCCCTGCAAGGCCAGGCCGCGCCGGGGTCTGCCGATGTTCGGCGCTGAGGTTCTGACGCCGCGCACCCTCGCCCTCCTCGTCGAGCTGGCCGGGAGCCTGTACCTGCTCGGCTACGTCGGGGCCGCCCTCCTCGCCCTGCTGCGCGGCCCGCCCGCGTCCCGGCTGGAGCACGCCCGTCTCCTCATCGCCGACGGCGTGATCGCCTCGCTGAGCTTCAAGGTCGCCGCCACCCTCCTCAAGATCCTGGAGGTGCAGACCTGGAACCAGATCGGCCTCTTCGCCGCCACGCTCGCCCTGCGCACGCTCCTCAAGCGCTTTTTCACCTGGGAGCGCAGACAGCTCACGCGGGGACAGGGGATGGTGGCGGCCCCGGTTCCGCCGCCCCCACCGGGATAAGCCCCAGGGGCTCTCCGGGAGAACGGACCGGACCCGCGTCAGTGCCGCGCGCTGTCCACCGGCCCGCCCAGCTTGACCTCCCGGCGCGTCCCACCGCTGCGGCCTGCCAGACCGGCCAGACCCAGCAGTCCCCAGGGGAAACGGGCGTTCTCCTCGGCCCGAACGACGGTGAGGTTCCCCGCCGGGATGTCGTCCTCATTTCCCGGGATGCCGCCGCTTTCCGCTGGTGTGGTGACGGCGTTGTTCTCGACGCCCGGCGCCCGCGTCCGTCTGGGCGGTTGCCGTCGCCGACAGGGAGACGAGAGCCAGGGCGAGCGCGATTTTCTGAATGATGGAATTTATGGGTCCTCCTCCCGCGGAATTCGCGGACGCCATCCTGATGCACAAGACCCTATGCAGCCGGGCCGTGGTGGCGGTGGAAAAAGCCCGGAGGCCGTGGGCGGGATGGGCTTCTCCCGCGCCTTCAGGCTGGAGCGGCCGGTGCGGGATGTCCACGGCGCAGCGTTCCACCCCTTCCCCGAAAAGGCGCAGCACCTCTTCACGGGACGCCTGGCGTTGGGGTTGGGGTTGGCCCCCGTGCCGCACACACCATTCGTGGACCACACCGTCCGCGCCGGGATGACGTGGGGGCGCCTCAACCGGGAACTGCCTTCAGGCGCGCACGGTGCCCTTGACACCCCAGGCGCGCACGGCCAGCAAGATCTCGCCGTCCGGTCCGGTGGGCAGCGCCGCGCGGACGGCCTCCTTGATCCGCTCGCGCACCTCCGGGTCCAGCCCCGCGCAGTATTTCGGCGCCGAGCCCGTTCCGCCCAGAAAGGGGGACCAGTACGCCTCGAAGCTGGCAAAGGCCGCCGGGATGTCCAGGGCCGTCACCTCCACATCCACGGGCCCCGCCGCCTCGAAGGCCTCGCGGAGGGGTCCGGGGCGGCAGATGGGCGCGTTCACCCCGTCGTCGAACGCGGCCGAGCCCGGGTCGATGGGTCGGGCGGCGTCGAAAAAGGAGCGCATGATCTGCATGTGCCCCGCGTAGTCCCAGACGTAGAGGGCCACCTGTCCGCCGGGGCGCACGAGGCGCACCATCTCGCGCAGCGCCCGGCCCGGGTCCCGCACGAAGTTCAGGACGAGGCCGCTGACCGCGTGGTCGAATACGCCGGGGGGCAGGTGGGTGTCGGCGGCGTCCCCGACCCGGAACGTCGCCCCGGGGACCTGCGCGGCGGCGTACTCCAGAAACCCCCCGGCGGTATCGAGGCCGAGCACGCTCCCCGGCTGGCAGGCGCGGATGATCCCGGCGCTGAGGCTGCCGGTGCCGCAGCCCAGGTCCACCCAGTCCCGGTGCGGCTCCGGCGCCAGCCAGTCCAGAAACAGCGGGGCCACCCTCCGGCTCCAGCGGCCCATGTACCCCTCGTACGCCTCGGCGGCGCTCCACAGACCCCGGTCCCCTGCGTCGGCCATCCCACGTCCCCCTTCCTGGTCTGGGCCTAACCGCCCGCCGCGTGCCCCGCCCGCAGGTGGAAGAGGCCCCCGGGATCGTAACGGCGTCTCACCGCCTCCAGCCGTGCCAGGTGGTCACCGTGCGCGGCGTCCGGCCCGTCGGCGTCCTCCTCGAAGCCGGGGAAGTTCAGGTACGTGCCGCCCGGCGAGAAGGGGCTGAACGCCTCCACGCACCGCCGGGCCCAGGTGACGTTCGCCTCACGCGAGGCCGCGTCCCCCTCCTCCCAGTTGGCCTCGACGCCCAGCAGATACGGCGCGCCCCGGTGGGGATAGGCGGTGGCGTCCGGGGCGATGCGGTCGATGGCGCCCCCCAGGTGCCACAGGTCCACGGTCGAGAGCGGTGAAAGACTCGCCGCCGCGAAATCGAGGGCGCAGCGCAGGGCCTCGTCGGGGAGGCCCCGCAGGTAGGCGGACTTCCAGTAGTAGCGCCGCCCGGCCGGGTAGTCCTCGTCGAAGGCGCGCTGCACCTCCACGAAGGGCTGCCGGGCGCTGAAGTCGGCGATGGGGCGGGTGATCTCCCGCAGGGGACGCAGGGCCGCCTCGCCCCCCTCCGGGTCGCCCGCGGACATCGCCGCGAGGAGCACGAAGGGCTGGCCGTGGGCCTCCGGCGGGAAGACCTCCGCCTCCGGCAGCGTCCCGCAGATGGCGAAGGAGCTGACCTCATCGGGGGCCGAGGCGGCGAACTCCCGGTAGGCGCGCAGAACGTCCAGCCCGCTCGACGCCGGGTAGAACACCATCGCGAACATGACCTCGGGCCCGACCGGCTGGAGATCGAACTCGAAGGCCGTGACCACGCCGAAGGCGCCCCCACCCCCCCGCAATGCCCAGTACAGGTCGGGGTGTTCGCTGGCGTCCGCGCGCACCACCTCGCCCCCGGCCGTGACGACCTCGAACGCCCGAATGTGGTCGCAACTCAGACCGAAGCGGCGGCGCAACCAGCCCAGCCCGCCGCCCAGGGTCAGCCCGGCCACGCCGGTGTCGGACACCACGCCACCCGGAGCGGCGAGCCCGTGGGCCTGGGTCGCCGCGTCCACCTCCGCCCAGGTCGCGCCACCCCCCACGCGCGCCGTGCGGGCCCGGGGATCGACCGTCACCCCCCGCATCAGGCAGAGGTCCACCACCACGCCCCCCTCGCACAGCGCCCCCCCGGCGACGTTGTGGCCGCCGCCGCGCACGCTCAGCGGGAGGTGGTGATCCCGCGCAAACCGCACCGCCCGGGTCACGTCCGCCGTGTCCCGCGGCTGGAGGATCAACGCGGGGTATTTGTCGATCACGCCGTTCCACACGCGCCGCGCCTGCTCGTAGGTGCCGCTGCCCGGCGCGAGCAACGAACCGCGAAAGCCGGACGCGAGGGCCGCGACCTCCTCGGGCTTCAGGACGGCGGGCGGGCCGGACTCCGGAGCAGTCATGGACACCTCCTGGCGGGGGTCGACCCCACGGGAGCGCGGGGAACCGGACGACCAACGGGGACCCTCGGCACCCGGAACAGGACAGCCGCTGTCAGCAACACCAATGAGCGGGTGCCCGAGTCCCCCCAGTGTACGCCCGCAGGCCGCCGCACCGGACCTGGGACACTTATCGTCCCGGGGTGAACTGGGACCCGAAGCGGCAGAGCACCCTCCCCCCCTCAAAGGGCCCGCCGTCCCCAGGCCCCTGCCAACGCGGGCGGCAGCACCACGGATCCTGTCGCCCGGGTGGCGGCGTCGATGCGCTCCGCGAGGGTCTCGATCCCGATCTGCTCGGCGGTCGCCAGGCCCAGCGCCATGATCTGCGGGGCCACCGCGCGCACCACGCCGCCCAGCAGCGCGGGCCCGCGCGGATCGTCGGGGGCGAGGTATCCCTGGACGCCGAAGGTCTGCACGTCCACGAGGCCTGCCCCCGCCAGCAGCGGGGCCAGCCGCGTCCCGATAGTCGGATTCGCGCCCGCGCTGCGGAACGCGGCGTCCACCCACCCCAGCGCCTGGGTCACCAGCGGCACGGGCGGGTCGGCGCGCGACGAGCCCAGGTCGAAATCGAGCACGAGCATCAGGCCACCGGGGCGCAGCGCGGTCCGTTGGTGCCTCAGCGCGGCCCCCGCGTCATGCAGGTGAAACAGGATCAGGCGGCCGACCACCACGTCGAAGGGCTCGGCGTCCCGCCAGCTCCTCACGTCGCCCTCCACGAACGTCACCTGCGGACGGTCACGGGCTCGCTCGCGGGCCACGTCGAGGAGTCTCGCGCTGGTGTCGAGGCCGACCACCTGTCCCCCGGGGCCGACGAGTTCGGCGACGAGCCCCGCCACGTGGCCGAGCCCGGTGCCGAGGTCGAGCACCCGCATCCCCGGCCCGATCCCCGCCGCCCGCAGCAGCAGGCGGGTTGCGGCCTCGATGGAGGCGGCCTGACCGTCCAGGCGGGCGATTTCCTGTTCACTCGATCCGAGCACGTAGGATGGGGCAGTCTGTGTCATGGTGATTCTCCTGATGGACTGGTCGTTCATGAGGGGCTCCCGATCTGCTGTGGGTGGGGCGTGACGGAGCGGGCCGCTGGTTCCCCGCGCGGCCGACGCCTTCCGGCGATCACGCGTCCCAGCACGTCCACCGCGTAGTCGACCTCTTCCGGCGTGTTGTAGAGGGCAAAGCTCAGGCGGCAGCTCGCCGTCAGCCCCAGCGCGCGGTGGGCGAGCGCCGCGCAGTGACAGCCCGCGCGCGACTCCACCCCGGCCTCGTTCAGCGCCCGCGCCAGGTCGTGCGGGTCGTGCCCGGCGACGTTGAAGGCGACCAGCGAGGTGCGGCGGGCCGGGTCGCGTGGTCCGTAGACCGTGAGGCCGGGAAGGGCGGCGAGCCGGTCGAGCGCCCGCGCCGTCAGCTCCCGGTTCCAGGCGGCCACGCGGTTCATCGCGCTCCGGACGGTTTCCGGCTCGATGGGCCGCTCGGTCTGGAAGTACGTCGCCCGTTCCGGCGTCTGCGCGAGGTCCAGCAGCAAGCGCAGCGCCTGGGCCGAGACGACGGCCCCCAGGATGTTGGGCGTGCCCGCCGCGTATTTCCAGGGCAGCGGGCCGTACTCGACCCGGTCGGCGGACACCCGCCCCTCGGCGATCATGTCCCCGCCGTACAGGAACGGCAGCGAGGACTCCAGCAGGTGTTCCCGGGCGCAGAGCACGCCGACGCCGAAGGGGGCCAGCAGCTTGTGGAAGGAGAAGGCAAGGTAGTCGGCCCCCAGCGCCTGCACGTCGGTAAAGGTGCCCGGCACGAGTTGCGCACCGTCCACGAGCAGGTATGAGCGCTCCTCGCCGTTCGGTTGCGCGTACCCGCTCGCATCGGCCAGCGCGCGGACGGCGGCCAGCGGTGGGCGGGTCCCCAGGAAGTTGGACGCCCCGGTGCAGCACACCAGCTTGGTCCGCGCGTCGATCAGCGAGGCCAGGTGCGCCAGGTCGAGTTCGCCGGTGTCCGGATCGAAGCGCGCCAGCCTGTACTCCACCCGCCGCCCGAACCTGGGGAGGAGGTCGCGGCACAGCGCGTACCACGGCACGAAGTTCGAGTTGTGCTCCAGCGTGGTCGTGACGACGTTGTCGCCGTCGCGGAACTCGGTCAGCAGCGAGTACATCACGGCGTTGATGGCCTCGGTGGTGTTGCGGTACAGGGCGACACAGCGGCGACCCGGCGCGTTCAGAAATCGCGCCACGGTGTCGTGGGCGTCCTCGAAGAGCCGCGTCATGGCCTGCGAGGCGCTCGACTGCCCCCGGTGGACGTTCTCGTAGCCAGGCGCGAGCGAGCGGTACAGCTCCGTCAGCTCGCGCGGCGGCTGGGTGCTGGCCGCGTTGTTGGTGACGATCCGGCCCCGCTCCGGAAAGTCGAAGTGCGCGCGGACGGCGGCGATGTCCCACGGTTGACCGCTCATGAGGGGCCCTCCGGTGTGGTGGGTGGCCCGATCTGGAGGCGGCGTCCGTCGCGCCGCACCTGGGCCAGGCGGTAGAGGTTGGTCGGCAGCAACAGCGCGTGCAGCAGCAGAATCGGGTGGAGACCCGCCCGCACGGCGTAGACGATGAAGGCCAGGTTGCTCGTGATCGCCAGCAGGCGCAGGGGCACCATGCCCCGCGTGCAGAAGGTCGCCAGCACCAGGGCCGAGGCCAGGTAGCCGAGAAGATCGACGCTGGCGCTGCTCATGGGTTCAGGGGTTGACCCGGGCAAGGGCGTACCCGATGCCGGAGGTGGTCTGCGCGAAGCCGCCGAGCACGATCTTGCCGCCAGGCTGCACGGCCACGTTCTCGGCGCTGGCGTCGAAGCTGGAGATGCGGAAGCTCGTCTTGCCCGTCCCGAGGAACCCCGTATCCGGCGTGCCGTCGGCGTTGAGGCGGGCCAGGGCGAACTGGGTCCCGTTGGCCGTCCCGGACACGAGGATTTTTCCGTCCTGCTGCAAGGCGACCGCTGCTGCGGCGTCGCGCCCCGTGGTGAACGCGGTGAAGGCCGACCCGGCGGTGCCGAAGCCCGGGTCCGGGCTGCCGTCGGCGTTGAGCCGCCGCACGGCGAACCGCGCCGCGTTCGTGACCGTGCCGGTTCGCTCGCTGCCCACCAGGACGAACCGGCCGTCCGGCTGAAGCGCCAGCCCGGCCCCGAGCGCCGCGCCCGTGAGGGTCAACTTGCCGCCCGCCCCGAAGCTGGAATCCAGGCTGCCGCCTGCGGTGTAGCGGGCCATGCCGGTCAACCCATCCGGGCTGAAGGGATCACCGCTGACCACGATGGCGCCATTGGGCTGGATCACGATGTTGCGCGCCACGTCCGGCGCACCCGCGAGGTCGGTGGTGACCACCCCGGCGCTGCCGAAGCTGGCGTCGAGGCTTCCGTCCGGGTTGTAACGCGCGAGCCTGAAGTCCTCGCCCACCGTATCGTCGCCCGCCACCACGATTTTTCCGTCAGGCTGAAGCGCGACCGCGAAGGCGCGACCGCTGACACCCGTCGTCACCTTGCCGCCCGCGCCAAAGGATGGGTCGGGGCTGCCGTCGGCGTTGTACCGCGCGAGCGCGAAGGAGAAGGGCAGGCCGACCCGGGTGTAACCGACCACCACGATCTTGCCGTCGGGCTGGAGAGCGAGCCCGTTCGCCACCTCCTGCACGATGCCGCCGGGGATCAGGTCGGTGGTGACTGTCCCGCCCGTGCCGAAGGATGGATCGAGGTTGCCGCCTGGGTTGTAGCGGGCCAGCACGAAGGCGTCGGTCCTGCCGCCGACCATCACGATCTTGCCGTCACTTTGCAGGGCCATCGCGGTCTCGTCGCCGCCGAAGGGGGTCGTGACCTTGCCCCCCGTCCCGAAGCCCGGGTCGAGGAAGCCGTCCGGGTCGGGCGGGGGCGGCGGCGCGTCGTCGTCGGTGAGCGTGAGCACCGTGCTGGTCTGGCTCCCCAACGCGGCACACCCGCCGGGCTGCGAGAGGGTCAGGTTCACGGTCCTCGCGGCTTCACCACCCACCGTGTTCGGAAGGCCGAGGACCTCGACAAAGCGTTCGGCGGTATCGCCGTCGCCGAAGAACACGCTGGCGTTCAGCGGCGCGTAATCGGTCCCGGCGCGGGCCGACCCGTCACCGGTGCGGACGGTGGCGGTCACGGCTCCCCGGCCGCCGCCCGTGCGCGTCACGGTGATAACGGGGGTCGTGCTGCCCTCGGCGGTCTCGAAGCTTGGGGCGCCGAACTGGAGGACGCCCGCCGCCGGGTCCGGGCCGGGTCCGGGGACGCAGGGGGCAGGTTCCACGGGCACCTCGGGCCCCTCCTCGACCTCCTCGGGGGCGGTAGCCTCCAGTCCGGTCGCGTTCAGCACCGTTCCGCCGATCTGCTGAGGGTCTCTGAGGTAGGCGGCGGCGTAGGTCGGAAACTCGTTGCCGCCCGCTCCCGAGACCCCGACCCCCGCCCGGTTGTAGGCCGTGGCGAAGACCGTGCTGCTCAGGGTGAACGTCTCTCCAACGTCGACCGAGGAGAGGTCCACGCTGACCGTGCGCGGCGACACGAGTTCCACGAGGGCGATCTCGGGGAAGCCGTTGGGGTCCGGCTTGAAGGTGCCCGTGAACTTGCCCTCGTCCCAGAGCGGGAGGGTCGAGAACGCGCCGTTCCAGGCCGTGACGTCCCAG
Source organism: Deinococcus aestuarii (assembly GCF_018863415.1). Taxonomy (NCBI): domain Bacteria; kingdom Thermotogati; phylum Deinococcota; class Deinococci; order Deinococcales; family Deinococcaceae; genus Deinococcus; species Deinococcus aestuarii. The sequence continues at coordinate 165,840 of NZ_JAHKSN010000003.1, forward strand.
GCCGTGAGAGCGCCCCGGACATTGGCTCCCTGGAGCGCGACGCCACTTCTCACCCCCCAGAACCGTTGCAGCTCCCCCTTCTTCACGGCGGTGACGATCAAGGTCACCTCACTCTTGATCAGGTCGCAGGCGAAGGCCAGGTGGTGGGCCGGGCACGGCCTGCTCAGGACGCCGTTGGTGTCCCGCCCGACCAGGACGATGCTGCTCACGGTGAAGGTGAGGGTCGCGTCCTGCGCGCGCTTGATGAAGGTCTGCTTCTGGTTGAGCCTCGTGCGGCTGCCGATGGGGTCGCCCGGGATGCCCACGTTCCCTGTGGGCGCCTCGGTGTACGCGGAATAGGTCCTGCCGCTCTCCGAGGAGAACACCTCGCCCGAGGCCCGGCCATCCGGCGGAAACTCGGCGGCGAAGCCCGGCGGCAGCTCGATTTCGAGAAGGTCAGGTGCCAGGCCGTAGTCGTGCAGGTCGAAGAGGGCGCCGCCGGTCTGCGGTTGCGGCTCGTCCGGCGGGATGGGGGACGAGTCCAGCGCGTCACCCCTCAGTTCGGTGAAACTCCAACTGCGCGACGGCGGGAACCGTTGCAGGGGCGGGACGACGACCTGAGCAGACGAAAAACCCGTCACGAGCCCGCTGACGCTGTTCGCCCCGAAGGTCGCTCCGGCCACCCGTTCCCACTGGTTCTGCGCGTTGGTCTTGTACAGCTCCGGGGTGCTCCCGGCGGGCACGGACGCGGGATTGAAGGGCAGCGTCATCGTCACCGGCACGGCGAACGTGGTGCCGTGCGGCGTGAACGCGAACATCGGGCCGGAGGGTGTCAATCCACTGGGCAGCGGGGGCGCCCCCGCCGAGGTCTGCTCGATGGCGATGGCGGTGGCCGTGCCCAGCGCGCCGGGCGGGATCACGACGCCCGCGCCGCCGGGACCGACCACCGATCCGCCCGCCGGACCGATGGTCGCCGTCACGGGCGCAGACGGTGGGGCGTCGCCGCAGGCCGTCAGGGCGGCGAGGACGAGCGTGACGCCGATGTGCGCTCTGTAGCTGCGGGTGGGGCTGGGGGCGGCGCCCGAGCGGAACCCCGCCGGGTCGTCCATCCCTGTGCGGATGTGCATTTCAGTTCTCCTTGAGCGTGAGGGCGACGAGGGGCAGGCCGCCCCCGCGTGGGCTGGACCGGAGGGGGCCGGGGTCCGCGCGCCCCCCCCGGCCCCTGCCCTACTCGGCGACGCGCTGGTACCAGATCGCCACGTCGTGGAAGGTGAGTTCGCCGCCCCCGTTCTCGAAGCGGAACTGGACGGTATTCCTTCCAACGTTCACGAGGCCAGCGTCGATCATTTCCAGCATGCTGCGGGGCTCGGAGCTGCTCAGGGTGGCGGAGTCCACCACGGTGTCGTTGATGTCGACCTCGTACTCCTTGGCGCTGCCGCTGCTGGGGCTGACCATGTAGGCCAGCACCAACGAGCTGTTGCCGTAGAAGTCCTCCGGCAGGGTGAATTCAAGCTCCTTTTCGCCGTTCTCGCTCAGGGTGCTGCCGCTGTCCAACAAGACCTGATAGTCCGCCAACGTCTGAGACATGGTGTGCTCCTCGTGCCTGCTCCGGGGGACAGTTCCGCCCGGTCCGGGTGACTTCCGCTCGACCGACATCTGACGCCCGCTTCTCGATTCCACCTCCCTGGGTGCCCCACGGTGCCGGGGCTCTGTGCTGATGGCGCCCACCGCTCTCCCGTCGGGAGCGAGGTGAACTCCGCGCCAGCCCTCAGCGCAGGCCCCGTCCCGTCACCAGCCCCTCGACAAACGCCGTCAGGTCGCCCAGGCTCTGAAACTCACGGGGCCGCAGGGGGTGACCCTCGGGAGTCACGCCCTCCAGCCGCGCCGTCCAGGCCCGGTCGGGAACCGCCACCGGCACGCGGAGGTCGAGCCGGAAGGTCGGGGGCTCCCCGGCGGGCGGGGTGGAGTCGGTGGGGGCGATCTGGGGGTGACGGGGCTTCGGTGTGGACATGCGCTCACCTCGCCTCGACCTTAGGGGGAGGGCCGTTCCCGCTCCGTTCCCGGAACAGGCCGGGAGCGTTCCCGCTGGCTGTTTCCGCCCCGAGTCAGGACAGGTGCAGACCGGGCTGGAAGCGGCCGAGCAGCCCCGCGCGCTTCCCCGGGCGCCCTTCCAGACTCCGCGCGAGCGCCGCCAGCAGGGTTCCGGCCAGGGCGCGCACCTCGGCCGGGTCGTGCCCGGCGGCGTCCAGCGCGCGAACGACAGTGGCGGCCAGCTCCAGCCGGTCGGTGGGGGCGGCGCCCTCCAGGGTCAGGGCGGTGCGGGCGCGGGCGAGCAGGTCGGCCGGAACCTCTCCCCGGGTCAGGTGGGCTCCGAGCCCCACGTCCAGGGCGCGCGGCACCAGGGGCGGCGGCAGGTCCAGGGCGCCGAGCTGCCGCAGGGCGCCCTCCCCGTCCCCGTTCAGGGCCAGCGCGCGGGCGAGTTCGGTGGCGTGCGCGGCGCGGTCCACGTAGGGAGCGTGGTCGAGGTCGGGCGTGGCGCGCAGGCGGTCGAGGGCGCGGGCGGGCTGGCCCTCCATCAGATCGAGGCGCGCGGCGGCGGTCTCGCGCGCGGCCCGGTACAGCCGCAGCGTCAGCCCGTCCGAGGTCTCGTCCAGCGCGCGCACGGCCTCCAGTTCGGCCCGCGCGGCGGGCAGGTCGCCGCACTCGGTCAGCAGCCCGGCGAGCGTGAGCCGCGCCTCGGCGACGGCCGGGTCGGCGCCGGACGCTCCCAGGTGCTCAAAGGCACCGAGGGCGGCATTGACCGCCCCGAGGGCCTCGCCGATCTCCCCCCGAAGACGCCACGCCTCCGCGCTCAGGCCCGTCAGGACGGCCTCCAGCCTGAGGTACTGCCCCGCCGAGAGCCGGAGCACCGAGCCGATGTCCTCCCGCGCGGCGTCCGGCTCACCCAGGGCGAGCAGCAGCGAGGCGCGGTGGCGCAGGACCCAGGTCAGCGCGCTCCAGTCCCTGCGCTCCAGGGCACGCGCCGCCACCCGGTCGAACGTCACGCGCGCGGCCCCGAACCGGCCCTCCAGGGTCCCCAGGTGGGCCTGCCAGTTCAGGGCGTAGATCGACGACAGGCCGGTCGCCGTGTCCAACCGCCCCAGGACCTGCCCGTTGTGGAACGCCGCGCGCTCGAAATCCCCGCAGGCGAGGCAGGCGCTCGTCAGGCCATTCTCCATATCCTCGGTGGAGACGATGGTCTCGGCGTCCCCTGCAGTCTGCTGCAACTCTAAAGCCTGGGTGAAGTCATCCAGCGCCTGCGCGGAGCGCCCCAGCCGCATCCGGGCGTGCCCCCTGAGGTACAGGGCGTGGGCCCGGAAGGCGCCGGGCAGACCGGGCAGCGCGAGCATCCGCTCCGCCTCGGCGGCCAGCTCGGCGGCCTGCCCGCGAAACAGGTAGAACAGGCCGCGCACGCCGCAGACCTCCGCGAGCCGGTCCGGGTCGCCGGAACGCCCGGCCAGACCCTCCAGGCGGTCGAGGTGCCGGGCGTAGGTCTCGGCGTCCGTCACCGAGCGCATGAACCACAGCCGCCTGCGTTCCAGAGACCAGCGCCGCGTGTCGCCTTGCTCGTATTCGAGCATCCGTTCGGTGTAGGCCAGCGCCTCGTGGTTGGCGAACACCTGACCCGCGTTGACCGTGGCCTGCTCGAGGTACGGCAGGGCGTCCTGTCCCCGGCCCGCGCGTTCGAGGTGGTGGGCGACCCGTTCGGGAGGGGCCTGAAGGTGCGCGAGCTGCCCGGCCAGTGTGGCGTGCAGGGCCCGCCGCCGCTCGGGGCCCAGCGACTCGTCCAGGGTGCGCCGCAGCAGCTCGTGCCGGAAGCGCAGGCCGGTCGGCTCCGTCTCCAGGAGGCCCGCCCGGCACGCCCCCTCCAATGCGTCGAGGCGCGAGAAGGTGTCCGCCTCCAGCCCGGCGAGCCAGGCACTCTCGAAACGCTCGCCGATCAGGGAGGCCGCCGCGAGCAGGTGCCGGGTGAGGGGCTGGAGCCGCGCGACCCGCGCGAGAACGGTGTCGCGCAGGGTCTCCGGGATGGGCAGCTCGGCGTAGTCCCGGGTCGCGTCGTCGTAGGGCGTGGCCCAGCCGCCGCCTTCCGCCCGCAGCTCGCCCGTCTCGAACAGGCCGCGCAGCAACTCCAGCAGGTACAGGGGATGACCGCTCGTGGCGGCGTAGAGGCGCCGGGCGAAGAGGGTCCCGCCCCCCGCGCCCGAGAGGGCCTGAATTAAGGCCAGCACGTCGGGCTCCGCGAGGGTCCCGATGGCGTGAGTGGCGCACAGGCCGCCCTCGCGCAGGGTCTCCAGCAACCGGCGGGCCCCCTCGGCGGTGCCCAGCTCGTGGGGCCGGGCCGTGGCGAGCAGGCGGCCTCCCTGCGCGCGCCGGACGAGCCCGGCGACGAGTTCCAGGCTGCCCTCGTCGAACCAGTGCAGGTCGTCGAGTATCAAGGTGGCGCCCCCCAGCGCGTCCAGCACGGCCCGCGTCAGCCCCTCGAGGAAGCGGGCGCGGCCATGCGCCTCGCCGGGCGGGAGCGTGGCCCCCGGGGCGCACTCGGGCACGAGGCGGGCGGCCTCCAGACGCCAGACCTCCGCGAGCGCGTCGGCCTTCCAGCCTTCCGAGAGGGCCGAGCGCAGGAGCCCGGCGAAGGGGGCGAAGGGCGTCCGGGCCGCCTCCTCGCGTCCCCGGGCGACCAGGAAGGGGCCGCGCGTGCGGGCGAACTCGGTGGCGAGCCGGGTCTTGCCCACGCCGGGTTCCCCGAGGATCACCGCCAGGGGCACGGTCAGCGCGCTCAGGTGCCGCCAACTGGCCTCCCGCCCGACGAGCGGGGCGTGGAGCAGGTCGGCGGGCACGGCGGGCGGGGCGAACCGGGCCGGAGGGTGCCGGGCACGCGCGGCCAGCTCCCCCGTCGCCGGTTCGGGGGCGAGGCCCAGCCCGGCCGTGAGGTGCCGCAGGTGCTCGTAGCGTCTGAGCGCCCCGGCGCGGTCACCGAGCGCGAGGTGGTAACGCATCGCGTCACGGGTCGCGGCCTCGTCGAACTCGTCGAGGGCGAGCGCGCGCTGCACGAGGTCGAGGGCCCCGCGAACGTCCCCCCGCGCCTCGTGCCCGGCGGCCAGCCCGGTCAGCGCGGCCCGCTGCCGCTCCGCAACCTGGGAGCGCCGCGCTTCCAGCCACGCCGTCCACGCTTCCGAGTCAAACTCCAGGCCGTCCAGCAGCACGCCGCTGCCCAGGGCCTGGGCCTGCCCGAAGTCGCCTGCGGCCACCAGCCGCGCCAGCTCCAGGGCGTCCACCCGGCTCACCCGCAACGCCAGCAGGGGTCCACGGGTGTCCAGGCACGGCTCCAGCGGGGTGCGGCGCAGCCGGTGCAGGGTCTTGCGGAGGTTCTGCCGCGCGCCGTCCTCGCCCAGTTCTCCCCACAGCAGCTCGGCGAGCTCCTCGCGGGAGGTTGGCCCGTCGAGCGCCAGGACGGCGACCAGGGCCCGGGTCTTGCGCGTGCCCAGATCGACCTCGGCGCCGTCCACGCGCAGCGTGCAGCGCCCCAGGACCTCTACCTCCAGCATGATCGCCACCCCGCTGTGTGCCGCTGCCCGGTGCGGCGCGACCCGGCGTCCGTGAACTCCCTGTCCTCGACCAGTATGTCAGACCACTTCCCGGGGCCGCATCCGTGAGCTGGCCTCACCGCACCCCCCTGCCTGAACCGGCCACCGAGCAGCCCGACTCCCTGTCCGGCTCTGGCGGCTCAGCTTCCAGCGGGCGGACCGTCCGGACGGGTGACCGAGGTTCAGACCACCCGCTCGACCTGTGGGGACCCCACAAGCGGTTCGTGGGAAAAAGGCCCCCGGCTCGCCCGGCCGACGCTGCCGGGTCCGCGACGGGACGGTCGCCCAGCGCCGAATTGGCCCTGGTTGCCGGACTTCAGCCCAGTGGGCGTCCGCCGTCCACCGGAAGAATGCAGCCGGTGCTGAAGGTGAGGTGTGTGACGGCGGCAAGCACGGCACGGGCGACCTCCTCGGGTCGGGCGATGCGGCCCAGCGGCGTGCGGGCGGTCTGGGCGGCGATCAGCTCGGTGGGCATCCGCTGGGCGTACTCGCCGTCCACCCAGCCGGGCGAGACGCTGAGCACCCGGATATCCGGCGCCAGCGCCCGGCCCAGGCTGCGGGTCAGCGAGTCGAGCGCGGCCTTGCTGGCACAGTAGGCGACGTTGCTGCCCAGCCCCGTCTGCCCCGCGACCGAGCTGATGTTGACGACCAGCCCGCCCTCTCCCTCCCGCAACAGCGGCGCGAAGGCCCGCACGCAAGCAAAGGCGCCGCGCACGTTCACCCGCAAGATGGTGTCGATCCACTCGTCGGTCAGGCCGTCCAAGTCCGCGTGCGGCACCGGCGTGGTCACCCCGGCATTGTTGACGAGCAGGTCGAGGCGGCCCTCACGCGCACGCACGCCCTCGGCGGCGGTCCCCAGCGTGGCGCTGTCGTCCACCCGGGTGAGCAGGGCGCGGTGTGCGCCCCTCCCCGGCAGGCGGGCCGCCAGCGCCGCCGCCCGCGCCTCGCCGCCCGCGTACCCGACCAGCACGGTGGCGCCCGCCCCGGCCAGCACCTCGCAGATCGCCGTCCCGATGCCGCCCGCCCCGCCGGTGACGAGGGCCACCCGTCCGCCCAGTTCGCCCGTCACGGCGGGGCCCCCCGCACGGTGCCGCGCCAGATCAGTTCGCCGGGGTGCAGGCGGGGGCCACCGTCCGGCCGTGGGTCGTCGAGCACGCGCAGGGCGTCCTCGATCATGGCCTCCAACGGCTGGCGGATGGTGGTGAGCTGGTACGCCACCCGCCCGGCCTCCTGAATGCCGTCGAACCCGATCACGCTGACCTCCTCGGGCACCCGGCGGCCCAGCAGGCGCAGGGCGTCCAATACCCCGATGGCAACGATGTCGTTGGCGCCGAAGATGGCGTCCGGTCGCTCCCCCGCCGCGTGCAGGTCGAGGGTCGCCTGCACCCCCCAGTCGTACTGAAAGGCGCGGGCGGGCGCGGCGACCGGGCTCAGGCCCGCCTCCGCCAGCCACCCGGCAAAACCCCGCAGGCGGTCCTGATGGGTGGACGTGTCGGGGTCGCCGCCGACGAAGGCGAGCCTGCGCGCCCCGCTGCCGTACAGAAGCTGTGCGGCCAGCCGTCCCCCGGCGTGGTTGTCGCAGGCGACCGAGAGCAGGTCGTGGCCGGGCAGACGCCGGTTGAACAGCAGCACCGGGACGCCGCCCCGGGCCACGTCCCCCAGGGTGGGCGGGGTGCTGGTCAGGCGCGTCGGGAAGACGATGGCGGCCTCGATCTGGTAGGCCCGCGCGGCGTCGAGCGTCTCCTGCACGTCGCGCCGGGCGTCGTGGGTGAGGAGCAGGGCCCGCTGCCCGCGCGCCTCCAGCGCCTGCGCCATCTGCGAGAGCGCCTGCGGGTAGAAGGGGTTGTGCAAGTCGCCCACGATCAGGGCCACGATCCCGCTGCGCCGGGTGGAGAGGCTGCGGGCAATCGCGTTGGGGTGGTAGCCCAGCCGCTCGGCGGCCTCCAGCACGCGGCGGCGCGTCTGGGGGCTGATGCGCGCTCCCGGCGTAAAGGCCCGCGACACCGCCGACTGGGACACGCCCGCCTCACGCGACACGTCGATGGACGTGACACGCCGGGGCGGGGCGGGAAGAGTCGGGGGCTGGGTCATGGGCTGTTCAGGATAGGGGGTGGGGCAGCGTCGCCGGGACAACTCTCAAGGAACTGCGGTCACGGGGACCGCCTCGCCGTACCGCTCGACCCGCAGGTCGGCCTGGCGCTGGTGACCTGCGAAGCCCTCCACACCGCAGATCACCGAGCAGTGTCTCCCGACGACCGCGCTGGCCCCCGCGGTCGCCCGCTGGTAGGTGACGGTCTTGAGGAACTTGCCGACCCACAGCCCCCCGGTGTAGCGCGCCGCGCGCCCCGTCGGCAGGATGTGGTTCGTGCCGATGGCCTTGTCGCCGTAGGCCACGTTCGTCTCCGGCCCGAGGAACAGCGAGCCGTAGTTGGTCATGTGCTCCAGGAAGTAGTTCGGGTCGCGGGTCAGCACCTGCACATGCTCGGAGGCGATCTCGTCGGCCAGGCGCACCATCTCCTCGTCCGAGTCGGCGAGGATGATCTGGCCGTAGTCGCGCCACGCCTGCCCGGCAACGTCCGCCGTCCTCAGCACGCCGAGTTGCCGCTCGATCTCGGGGACCACCGCCCGCGCCAGCGTCTCGGAGGTGGTCAGCAGCACCGCCGGGCTGTTCGGCCCGTGTTCGGCCTGCCCCAGCAGGTCGGTGGCGACCATCTCGGCGTCGGCGGAATCGTCGGCGATGACCAGGGTCTCGGTCGGCCCCGCGAGGAGGTCGATGCCCACCTGGCCGAACAGTTGCCGCTTGGCTTCCGCTACGTAGGCGTTGCCGGGCCCGACGAGCATGTCCACCGCCCCAATGCTCCCTGTCCCCAGCGCGAGCGCGGCGAGGGCCTGCACGCCGCCCATGATGTAGATCTCGTCGGCCCCGGCGAGGTGCATCGTCGCCACCGTGGCGGGGTAGGGCTGCCCGGCCTTGGGCGGGGTCACGGCGGCCACCCGGGAGACGCCCGCGACCTTCGCCGTCGCCACGCTCATGATGGCGCTGGCGACCATCGGATAGCGCCCGCCCGGCACGTAGCAGGCCACGCTGCCCACCGGCAGGACCCGGTGCCCCAGCGTCACGCCCGGCAGCGTCTCGACCTCCACGTCCTGAATGGAGGCACGCTGCGCCCGGGCGAAACGTTGCACCTGCTCCAGCGCGAAGCGGATGGACTCCAGGTGCTCGTCCGGCACCTGGGCGACCAGAGCCTCTATCTCGGCCTCGCTCAGCCGGAAGGACGGCGGATTCCACCCGTCGAACCGCTCCGAGAGTTCCCGCAGGGCCTCGTCGCCGCTGGCGCGAACGTCCTCGATGATGCCACGCACCGTCCCCTCGACCTCGGCGTGGACTTGGAGTTGGGTCTGGGCGCTCATGCCGGGTTTCAGGGTGCGGGCCATCGGGGCTCTCCTCTCGGGATGGGTGGCGGTCGGCTGGAGGTCAAGAGCTGGCTGGGGATGTGGACAGGACCTCCTGACCGCGCAGCTCCCGCACCACGGCGCGGGCCGCTCCCCCGAGCAGGGCGAGGTCGGACCCGGCGGTCACGAAGCGGTAACCAAGGTCCACCGCCGCACGGGCGAGGTCGGCGCCGGGCGTGAAGATGCCGGGGATGAGGCCAAGGCGCAGGGTGGCTTCGGCGATGCGGGCGACGACCGGGGCGACCTCGCCGTGCCGGAAGTCCAGGGAGGCGCGGCCCGTGAGGCTCAAACTCAGGTCCCCCGGACCGACGTACACGCCGCTGAGGCCGGGCGTGCCCAGGATGGCGTCGAGATTCTGGACGGCCTGCGCCGTCTCGATCATGGCGAACACCAGCGTCTCCCGGTCGGCGCGCTCCCCGTAGTCCTCGCCGTACACCAGCCGGGCGCGGGTGGGGCCGAAGCTGCGCCCGCCCTGCGGCGCGTACCGGCAGGCGTGGACGAGGGCGCGGGCCTGCGCGGGCGTGTCGATCATGGGGCAGATCACCCCGGCGGCCCCGGCGTCCAGGGCCCGCATCAGGTCGGGCGGGTGCAGCCAGGGCACGCGCACGAGCGGCGCGGCGGGCGTGCCCGCGATGGCCTCCAGCGTGGCGACGAGCCCGCCGTCCCCGATCAGGCCGTGTTGCAGGTCCACCGTCAGGCTGTCGTACCCCGCGCGGCCCATCACCTCCGCGCTCACCCCGCCGGGGAGGTGCAGCCAGCCATTGAGCACGGTCTCCCCGGCGAAGAGACGGCCCTGAAGGCGTGAGAGGGCGTCAGGCATGAGCCACCGTGTTGAGCGTGTCTGAGACGGCATCCGGAGCATCCAACGGAAGGTAATGCCCCGCTTCCGGAACGATGCGGACGGAGGCATGGGGGGCGAACGAGCGCAGGTCTTCCGCGAGGCGAGGCGGCGTGACGGTATCCTCCGCGCCGACGAGCAGCGTCAGCGGCCCGGTGAAGCGGGCGACATCGGCGCGGCTGTCCGGGCGGGACCGCAGGAGGCCGAGCTGTTCCAGGTAGACCTCCGGCCCCACCCGCCGCGCCATCTCCAGCACAGCCCCGCGATTGGGACCTGCGCCGCCCGCCAGGGCTTCCGCCACCTCCCCGAAGTGCCCGGCGCGAACCTGGCGTTCGTGGGCCGCCCACGTCTCCAACTGAAGCGGCGTGGGCGCGTGCGGGTTGGCGCCCAGCAGGGTGAGACGGGCGAGCCTCTCCGGGGCCCGGCGCAGCACCTCGAAGGCGACGATGGCCCCCAGCGAGAAGCCCACGAGGTGCACCCTCCCTCCGGTCGGCAGCGTAGCCAGAACGCGTGCGGCGGCCTCCGGCAGCGAGTCGCCACGCACCATGTCGAGCAGGCACGCCCCCTTCGGCAGGGCCACACCCGCCCACAGCGCCGCGTCACACAGCGTGCCCGGCACCAACACCGCTCGCGGCTCGCCGGTCACGGCGCTACTCGTCCCCGAACTGCCGGCGCATCTGCCCTTCGAGTTCCGCGAAGTTCCCCGGCTTGATCATCTTGCCCCGTTCGTCGGCCTCGAAGCCGTGCTCGCGCGCCTTGCGGATGACCTCGGGCGCCCAATAGGGGTCCTTGCCCCCGTAGACCTCGTGCTTTTCCAGCACCGCGAAAATCCAGCTTTCGCCCTCGTCCACGGCCTCGAAGCCGCGCCAGAGCCGGGGCGGCAACGTCACGTAGTCGAATTCCCCCAGGATCGTCTCGCCATCCACCCGGTCCTCGTGCTCGCCCCAGTAAAAGCGCCAGCGGCCCCGCAGCGGCAGGAAGGACTCGATGTAGTCGTGGGTGTGGTAGGCGGGCCCGTTGCCCTGCCGGGCGCGGACCATACCGATCTGAAAGCCGTGGGGCGTGGTGATCAAGGGCGCGTAGGCGTCGTTCTCCGAGGCCGTGTCGCCGATGATCGCGTAATTGTGCCGCTGGTGCCCGGGAATGATGCTGTCGATAAACATCAGCGGCACGGCGCGCGGCTTCAGGTCGGCAAATCGCACCACGTTGCCGGTCATCGCCCCGAGGTCCTCGGCGGGTCTGGTGTTCGGGCTGGAAGTCATGCGGACTCCTGGGGGAAGAGAGAGGGCACCGTGTCGACGGGACTTCGGGAAAACCAGCTCGGGGCGGGGACAAGGGCCGTGGACCGTCGCTCACCGGCGGCGACAGATTGCATACGTATGCGCACCGTACTCCCGAGGTCGAGCGCCGTCAAGGAGGGGCGGGGAGGAGTCCCGGTTCGTCGCCTCCCTGGCGGAGCGGGCGTAGGGCACACGGGGCGAATTTCTGGAAAACATCCACCGGCACACCACCTATCGGGAACAGCGAGAAGGCAGCGGTCAACATGCTGTCCCGCTGTTTTACCTGCGACCGCAGAATCGGGGGCAGCTCCAGGAGAGTGAAACTGTGAAGGACTTGACAAATTCTCACGGCCGTGCTTACGATGTGCGCATACGTATGCAAAGGTAGAGGAGGTGCATCGTTCGCCCGTCGCCGGTCGTTCCCTGGGCGCGGCGATCCTGGCAGAGCCGTCCTGAGACCTGCGATTTGCCCTGACCCCCGTGGCCGACCGGCTGCCCGGCGACCTCCGCCGAAGCTCAGACGCGGCGCCGCCTTTGTCCGCATCCTGTTTCCGGTCACGACCAAGCGAGGAGAGACGACAGATGGACCATGCACGAAAGGCAGTTCGGCAGCGGGTAGGCCTGGCCCTCGGTCTGACTGGGGTGATGGGGTTCGGGTCGCTGGCGGTTCAGGCTCAGAGCGCGACCACCTACGGTCTGAAACCCGGCAAGCCCTACGCCGGGACCCAACTGAGGTTCTTGATCTGTTGCGCCACGGCCGGGCAGTTCGCCCAGATGATCAAGCTCACCGGCGAGGGCAGCGAGTTCCAGCGGCTGACCGGCATCACGGTCAAGTGGGACAACACCCCCTACGAGGCGTTGCAGCAAAAGATTCTGGTGGAGGCCACCACGGGCAGCACCTATGACGTGGTGGCCTGGGTGGACGCCTGGGGCGAGGCCTTCAAGTCGCAGCTCCTGCCTCTGAACAGCCGGATCGCGGCGGACAAGATCAACATGCGGGATTACCCGGGCGCCTATGTCGAGGCGTCCTCGGACGCGGCGGGCAACGTCGTCGGGCTGCCCTTTCGCGGCCACCCGCTGGTGCTGTTTTACCGCAAGGACATCTTCGACGAGCTCAAGCTGCCGGTCCCTAAAACGTGGCAGGACGTGATCCGGACAGCGACCACCATCCAGCAGCGCAAGCCGGGCATGACGGGGCTGTCCACGATGTACGGGGTGCGCTCCGGGCAAAACCTGTTCAACTGGGTCAGCATGGTGTGGGGCAACGGCGCCGACCTCCTCGACAAACAGGGACGCCCGGTCTTCAACGGCCCCAGGGGCGTGCAGGCCACCCAGGTCTATATCGACATCCTCCGCAAGAACAAGGTGACCAACCCCGCCGCCACGACCTTTGCGGAGCCGGAGTCCTCCACCGAGATCCTCCAGGGCCGGGCCGCCATGTGGGTCGGCTGGTGGTGGTACTGGGCCCGCTTCTCCGACCCCAAGGCGGTGACCCCGGCCGTGCTGAACAACATCGGCTTTGCGGCGGCGCCGGGCTGGGCGGGCGGCAAGACCCAGAACTACGCCCTGATCTGGCCGCTGGGGATCTTCAAGAACTCCAAGAACCCCGACGCCGCCTGGGAATTCGTCAAGTACGTCACCAACACCGACGTGCAGAAGAAGGTGGCCGCCAACCGCTCCGTTCTCGCCGAGGCGGACAACACCATCGTGACTTTCTCGGGCATGAACGACGCCAGGGTCAACGCGGCCAACGGCGGGATCCCCCGGGTCGGCGCCCAGGTCCTGCGGACCGCCCGCACCCTGCCGCAGGTCAAGACCTGGGCCGAGATTCAGAGCGTGCTGGAGATCGGCATCAACGAGATGGCGACGGGCGCCGCCGTCAAGCCCACCCTCGACCGCATGGCCCGCGACGTGGACGCCATTCAGAAGCGCGCCGGTTACTACAAGTAGAGCCGCAGGCCGGGCCTGCTTCACCCGGGGGAGGCCCGCCACCAGGCGCTGGCCTCCCTCCGCCGCCGAGGTGCCCCGTATGGCTGTGCCCCAGACCACCTCCACCGTTCCCGCCGCCGCCCCGCCGCGCGCCGCGTCCCGCAAGTCCCGCCGCAGCGGCGGCCTGCGCTGGACAATGCTCCTGCCCGCCCTGCTGGTGATCGGCGCGACCGTCCTCTACCCGCTGCTGGCGTCCTTTCTCACCTCCTTCCGCGACTGGCGCCTGATCTACTCGCCCACCCCCGGCCCCTTCGTGGGCCTGAGCAACTACACGCGGGCGCTGACCGACGCGGGCTTTCTCAACAGCCTGGGGGTCAGCGGGCTGTACACACTGATCTCGGTCACGCTGACCCTGTGCATCGGCCTGGGCATCGCGCTGCTGCTGTCCAAGCCCACGCGGCTGAATATCTTCGCGCGCACGCTGCTGATCTTTCCCTTCGCGGTGGCGCCGGTCCTCAAGGGCTACAGTTGGCGCTTCATGCTCAACCCCGAGTACGGCGTCTACGCCAAGGGCATCGGCGAGGTCTTTCCGCCCCTGAAGGGCTACCTGTGGCTGGGCAACGAGTTCAGCGCCCTGCTCGCCATCGCGTTCTCGGAGATCTGGGGCTGGGCGCCCCTCTTCGCCCTGATGTTCATCGGCGCGCTGGGCGCCATTCCCTCGGAGGTGAACGAGGCCGCGCGGGTGGACGGCGCCTCGGCCTTCCAGGTCTTTCGCCGGATCACCCTGCCCCTGCTGGCCCCGGTGATCTACGTCGTGGCGCTGCTCAAGATCATCTCGGCCCTCAAGATGTTCGACCAGGTGGCGATCATGACGGCGGGCGGGCCGGGCGACTCCACCCAGACGCTGTATTTCTACGTCTACCAGGTGGCCTTCCGCAACCTCGACCTGGGCTACGCCTCGGCGGTGTCGTACATCCTCGTGCTGATCATGGCGCTCTTTTCGACCCTGTACGTCCGCAAGTTGCTGAGGGGAGACTGATGCAGGGCACCCTTGGGCTCACCGATCCCGCCCGTGGCCGCAAACGCCTTGTGGCCGCCGCCGAGGTGCTGGGTACGCTGGCCGTGATCTTTTTCGTGGCGTTTCCGCTGGTGTGGATGATCCTGGCGGCCTTCAAGACCGAACTCGACGTGTACTCCACCCGGCTTTTCTTCCAGCCCACGCTGGACAACTTCCGGGCGATCTTCGCCAACCCGATCCTGCTGGGCTCGCACCTGTGGGTCAGCGCGCTGGTGTCGTTCCTGACCGTGGCGCTCACCGTCCCGCTGGGGGCGGCGGCCTCCTACGTCCTGTCGCGCCACCGCTTTCGGGGCCGCGACACGCTCTTTTTGCTGATCCTGGTGACCCAGTTCGTCCCGGCGGTCGTGGTGGCGATTCCCTTTTTCACGCTGTTCCGCACGCTGGGACTGATCGACACGCCCTGGGCGCTGGTGATCGTGTACCTGTCCTTTACCCTGTCCTACGCGATCTGGATGCTGCGCGGCTTTTTCGACGCGCTGCCGGTGGAGATCGAGGAGGCGTCCTTTATCGACGGCTGCAACGAACTCCAGACCCTGCGGTACGTGACGCTGCCGCTGGTGTTGCCGGGGCTGCTCGTCGCGGCGGTCTTCGCCTTTATCTCGGCGTGGAACGAGTTCTTCTTCGCGCTGATCCTGACGCGCTCCGAGTCGCTCACCCTGCCGGTCGCCATGCAGACCATCTCCGGCCCGCGCGGCCCGATGTGGGAGCAGGTCGCGGCGGCGGGGCTGGTCGTCATGGTGCCCATCCTGGTGATGTCGTTTTTCATCCGCCGGTACTTCGTCGAGGGCATCACCGTGGGGGCCGTGAAGTGAGGGGAGGGGCCGTGTCCCGGGGTCCGGGCCGCCAGTCATGAGCCGGACCACCTCTCCCCGCCAACCCACTGCGCCGAACTCCAAATCTTCCACCCGCCGAACGAGGAAGCGTATGACCGATGCCCTGCCCCTCCCCCCCGTGTTCGACTTCGCCGACCACCCCGACATCGCCGACTTCGAGCGGGCCGCCGACACCGGAAGACGGCAACCGCTCGCGGGCTTCGACCCGGACTACACCGATATTGTCGACTACATCGTCCGCTGCACCCACAAGATCTGGGAGGAGAAGGGCGTCGGCCTGATCTACACCCACTACGGCCACAACGCGCTCGTGCACTACTCCAGCGGGATCATGTACGGGCGCGAGGGCATGGTGGTCAATACCCTCCAGCGTCAGGCCGCCTACGCCGACCGCCGTGCCTACGCGGACGACGTGATCTGGAGCGGCGACGAGCAGGGCGGCTTCTACACCTCCCACCGGGTGTCGAGCATGGGCACGAACACCGGGTACACCGAGTTTGGGCCGCCGACCGGGCGCAAGATTCAGCGGTGGGGCTTCGCCGACTGCTTCAGCGTGCGGAACCGAATCGTCGAGGAATGGCTGATGAGCGACGCCATCACCGAGCTGCGCCAGATGGGATACGACCCCGTGCGGCTGGCCCACGCCTCGGTGCTGCCCTGGAGCCCGCACACCCACGGCGAGGTGGACCGCCTGCCGACGGGGCAACAGGCGCCGGAGTTCCATGACGTGCCCAAGGCGGAGGACAATCCGCAGGCCTTTGTCCGCGCCGTCCTGCAAAACCTCTGGAACGCCCGTCTCGTCAACATGGTGCGGGCCCACTACGCTCCGGGGCATGTGGCCTTCGTGCCCGACTCGCGCAAGCTGTACGGGTACGGGGACTACGAGAACTTCGTCATCACGTTGATGGCATGCTTCCCCGACCTGGCGCTGACCATCGACCACCAGTGCGCGCTGGGTGACGAGCGGCGGGGGTACCGGGTCGCCAC
Source organism: Deinococcus aestuarii (assembly GCF_018863415.1). Classification (NCBI taxonomy): domain Bacteria; kingdom Thermotogati; phylum Deinococcota; class Deinococci; order Deinococcales; family Deinococcaceae; genus Deinococcus; species Deinococcus aestuarii. The sequence continues at coordinate 181,841 of NZ_JAHKSN010000003.1, forward strand.
GCGCTTCACATTGCAAGGGACGCACGAGGGGTACGGGCCCTACGGTGCCCCGACTGGACGGCGCATCTTCCTGATCGGCGGCTCGCACCACCTCGTCCGGGGAGGCAAGGTCGTTCAGGAGTGGACGCTGTTCGATGAATTCGCGCTGCTCAAGCAACTGTACGGGCGCGTGGAAGGACCGGCGTGACCAACTCGACCGATCAAGCGTTCGAGCGCCGCAGCATCGAGGAGTACATGGCGCAGGCCGGAACGGGCCGCCGCCAGGAGCTGCGCGGCTTCGAGGCCGACTACACCGACATCGTGGATTACATCATCCGGTGCACGCACAAAATCTGGGAGGAAAAGGCCGTCGGCCTGATCTACACCCACTACGCCCACAACGCCATCGTGCATACGGCAAACGGCACCGTCTACGGGCGCGAGGCGGTGGTGCGCAACACCCTCCAGAACCAGGCGATGTGGGGCGACCTGCGCGCCTATGCCGACGACGTGATCTGGACGGGAGACGACCGGCAGGGCTTCTACACTTCGCACCGGGTCTTCGACACTGGCACCCACAGCGGGTACAGCGAGTTCGGGCCGCCGACAGGTCGCAAGATTCAACGCTGGGGCATCGCCGACTGCTTCATCCTGGAAAACCGGATCGTCGAGGAGTGGGTCACGCACGACGGCAGCGCGGAGTTGCGCTGCATGGGGCTGGACCCGTTGGCCGTGGCGAGGCGGATGGTGCTGGAGGCCGAGCCGTACACGCATGGTGAGGTGGACCGGCTGCCGACGGGGCAACGGGCGCCGGAGTTCCATGACGTGCCTAAGGCGGAGGACAATCCGCAGGCCTTTGTCCGCGCCGTCCTGCAAAACCTCTGGAACGCCCGCCTCGTCAACATGGTTCGCGCCCACTATTCACCGGGCCATGTTGCGTTCGTCCCTGGAAACCGGAAGCTGTACGGGTACGGCGATTACGAGAACTTCGTCATTACTCTGTTCGCCTGCTTCCCCGACCTGGCGCTGACGATTGACCACCAGTGCGCGCTTCCGGCCTCCGGTGGCTACCGGGTCGCCACGCGCTTTACGTTACAAGGGACGCATGAGGGATACGGGCCCTACGGCGCCCCGACAGGCCGCCGCTTCACCCTGCTCGGCATGAGCCACCACATCATCCGGGACGGCAAGGTCACCCAGGAATGGACGGTGTTCGACGAGTTCGTCTTGCTCAAGCAACTCTACGCGCGGAGAGGGGGTCTCGGTGTCAGCGGACCAGATTTCATCGAAGCCAGCCCCTGAGCCCGAGGAACGTGCCCGGCTCACGGTGGAGGAGCGCGACCTAGGGCCCCAGATGGCTCCAGTCGTGGCCGGGCGGCGGCAGAGCTTAGAAGGTTTCGACGCCGACTACACCGACATCGTAGACTACATCATCCGGTGCACGCACAAAATCTGGGAGGACAAGGCCGTCGGCCTGATCTACACCCACTACGCGCACAACACCCCGGTCCACCTCTCGGACGCCGAATACTACGGGCGTGATCAGGTGGTCGAGAACACCGTGCGGACGCTGGCGGCCTTTCCCGACCTGCGCCTCTTCGGCGACGAGGTGATCTGGAGCGGCAACGACCGGGACGGGTTTCACTCCTCGCACCGGGTCACCTGGAGCGGGCACAACCTCGGCCACAGCATCTACGGGCTGCCGACAGGGAGGCGGGTGCAGCGCCGCGAGATCGCCCACTGCGTCGTGCGCCGAAACCGCATCGTGGAGGAGTGGGTCGTCCACGACGAGACCGCCCTGATCCGCCAACTCGGGCTGGATGAGGTCGAGCTGGCCCGCACCCTCGCGCGGAGGGAGGCGGAACTGGGGTGGCCGGGCCACGGTACGCTCGTCGGCGAGGTGCCCCGGCTGCCCGGCCAGGGACACCCGCCCGTCCACCTCGACGGCGACCCGCGTGACCCGGACGCGCTGCCCGGCCTGCTCTACGGGCTGGTCTGGAATGCTCGGATGCTCAACTACCTGACCGAGTATTACGCGCCGGGCGCCGTGGTGTGGGTGCCGGGAAATCGCCGCCTGGAGGGGCACGGCGACCTGACCGCCTACGTGCTGGGGCTGCTGGCGGCCTTTCCCGACGGGGCGATGAGCGTGGATCATGTCGCCTGGATCGGCAGCGAGGCGCAGGGGTACAGGGTGGCCGCGCGCTGGACCTTCCAGGGCACCCACGGCGGGCCCGGACCCTACGGCCCCCCCACCGGGCGGCGGGTGCGGGTGCTGGGGATCAGCCACTTCGAGGTGCGCGGCGGGCGCATCGAGCGCGAGTACATGGTCTGGGACGAGTTCGCCCTGCTCAAGCAGGTGCACCGGCCCGGGTGAAAGGACCCCAATGGAGTATTTCAAGCAGGCCGCCCCCCAAGCTCCTTCTGTCAATCAGGAAATCCGCGATACGGTCTCCTCCATCCTCTCCGACGTGGAGCGCGAGGGCCTGGCCGCCGTCCGCCGCTACAGCGAGCGATTCGACGGCCACAGCCCGGAGTCGTTCCGCATGACGCCCGAGGAGATCAGCCGGGTCACCTCGGAGGTTGAAGATTCCGTGGCCCGCGCCATCGACTTCAGCCTGGAACAGGTGCGGAACTTTGCCGGGTTGCAGCGCCGGACGCTGGTGGACTTCGAGGCGGAGACGCTGCCCGGCGTGACCATCGGGCAAAAGCAGATTCCGGTGAACGCGGTGGGCGCCTATATTCCCGGCGGGCGCTACCCCATCACGGCAGCCCCGGCAATGACGATTGGGGTGCCGAAAGCGGCGGGCGTGGCGCGGGTGGTGGCCTGCGCCCCCGTGCAGCGCGGGACCGGGCGCATCAACCCCGAGCAGCTCTACGGCATCGTGCAGAGTGGAGCTGACGAGGTGTACACCATCGGCGGGGCGCAGGCGATGGCGGCGATGGCCTTCGGGATGGAGGGCAGCCCGCCCCTGGAGGCGGTGGACATGATCGTCGGTGCGGGCAACGCCTACGTGGCGGAGGCCAAGCGCCAGCTCTTCGGGGTGGTGGGCATCGACCTGCTCGCCGGGCCGACCGAAATCTGCATCCTGGCCGACGACTCCGCCGACCCGGAACTCGTGGCCGCCGACCTGCTGGCCCAGGCCGAGCACGGGGTCAACTCGCAGTCGGTCCTGATCACGACCTCGCGGGACCTGGTGGAGGCCGTTACGCGCGAGATCGAGCGGCAACTCGCCGCCTTGCCCACCGCCGACGCCGCCGGGCCCTCGTGGCGTGACTACGGCGAGATCATCCTGGTCGAGTCCGACGAGGAGATGGCGCGGGTCTCCGACCGGGTGGCCTCCGAGCACCTGGAAGTGCAGACCCGCGACCCCGATTGGTTCCTCGCGCGGCTGACCAACTACGGCTCACTCTTCCTGGGGCGGAATGCCGCCGTGGCCTACGCGGACAAGGGCATCGGCACGAACCATGTGCTGCCCACCAGCCGGGCAGCCCGCTACACCGGCGGCCTGTGGGTGGGCAAGTTCATCAAGACCGTGACCTGGCAGCGGGTTGGGGACGCCGCGAACGCGACGGTCGCCCCGCCCTTCATCACCATGGCCGACACCGAGGGGATGGTCGGCCATGCGGACTCCATGCGGCTGAGACTTCGCGGGGCGTCAGGGGACTGATGAGGGCCCTGCCGCTGGCCGCCGTGCAGGAGGCCCCGTGCCCGGTGGCCGCGCCAGTGGGTGTGTTCGCCGGGCACGTGCAGGGGCTCATGGCGGCCTTCCCGCAGACCCGGCTGGTCGTCTACCCCGAACTCCACCTGTTCGGGACCGTTGGGCCCCTGAAACGGGAGCTGCTGCTGGACGTGGCCGAGCCACTCAGCGGCCCGCGTATGAGGGCCCTGGGAGACCTGGCGGGCGACCTGGGCGTGTGGCTCCTTCCGGGCAGCGTGTGCGAGCGGGGCCCGGGGGGCGAACTGTTCAACACCGCCGTCGTCCTCTCGCCGGAGGGGCGACTCGCCGCGTCGTACCGCAAGGTTTTTCCCTGGCGACCCTACGAGCCCTTCGACCCGGGAGACCGCTTCGTGACCTTCGACCTGCCGGGGGTCGGGCGGGCTGGGTTTTCCATCTGCTACGACGCCTGGTTCCCCGAAGTCGCCCGGCACCTTGCCTGGATGGGCGCGGAGGTCGTGCTCAACCTCGTGAAGACGACGACCTGCGACCGGACCCAGGAGGTGATCCTGGCGCGGGCGAACGCCATCGTCAATCAGGTGTTCGTGGTGAGCGTGAACTGCGCGGGCCCGGTCGGAACGGGGCGCAGCCTGATCGTGGACCCGGAAGGGATGGTCCGGGCCGAGACGGTTGGGGCTGAGCAGACCGTCCTGACCGACGTGCTCGACCTCGACCACATTCCGCGCGTTCGGCAGTACGGCACGGTGGGGCTGACCCGCCCCTGGGAGCAATTCCGGCCCGGCGACCCACCGCTGCCGCTGCCGCTGTACGGGGGAAGGATCGACCCGGAACAGTGGCATCCCGACCGGCGCCCCGCAGCGGAGGAGGTTCAGGTGGTCGAGGGACGTGCCGAGTGAACGGGGCGGGCCCTCTCTCCCGACCTCGGCTCGACCGCGCCCCCAACGGAGGAACGCCGTGACCCAGGAGCCCAACCCCATGTTCGACTTCGCCGACCACCCGGACATCGCCGATTTCGCCGCCGCAGCGAACACGGAGCGGCGTCAGGACCTCGGGAATTTCGACCCCGACTACGTGGACATCGTGGACTACATCGTGCGCTGCACCCACAAGATCTGGGAGGAGCGCGCGGTCCACCTCATCCACACGCACTACACCCATAACGCGCGGGTGCATACCTCGGGCGGCCTCACGACCTACGGCTCGGCGGCGGTCGTCCGCAACACCCTGCGCAGTCAGGCGGCCTACAGCGGCTCGCGCTCGTTTGCCGACGACGTGCTCTGGGGCGGCAACGCGGCGGACGGCTTCTACACCTCCCACCGCATCTTCACGGTGGGGGTCAACACCGGCGACACCGATCACGGCCCCCCCACCGGACGCCGCATCGGGCGCTGGATCATCGCCGACTGCAAGATCAGGGACAACCGCATCTACGAGGAGTGGCTGGTGAGCGACCACAGCGCCGAGTTGCGCCAGCTCGGCTATGACCCGCTGCATCTTGCTCGGACGAGCGCGCCCGTGCAGCCGCTTCCGCCCGGCGACCCCACCGGAGAGGACGGACAGTATCCGCCCACCATCCTCGCGCTGCCCTCCCCTACCGAGCCAGAGGCGTTCGTGCGCGCCCTGCTGCACAACCTGTGGAACGCAAGGATGCTCAACCTCGTGCGCGCCTGCTATGCCCCGGGGCACGTCGCCTGGGTGCCGGGAGGGCGGCAACTGTACGGACAAGGCGACTACGAGGGGTTCGTGCTCGGGCTGATGGCGCAGTTCTCCGATCTGCGGCTGAGCGTGGACCACGTGTGTGTGCTGGGCAGTGCCGAGCGCGGCCACCGCGTCGCCACCCGCTGGACGATGCAGGGCACGCACGACGGCCCCGGGCGGTACGGACGGCCCACCGGGCGGCGGGTCCGAATGCTGGGGATCACGCACCACGAGCTTCAGGGCGGGCTGATCCGTCAGGAGTGGACCCTGTTCGACGAGTTCGCGCTGCTCAGGCAGCTTCATGCCCCGCTGGCGACGGAGCACGCGCCGGACGTGGCCCAGCTTGCGCCGTCGGCCACCGAGGAACCGACCCTGCCGTGAGGAGACACATGGACAGGGCCTGCGACTGCATTGTGCTCGGGGCGGGGGGTGTGGGGGCGAGCGCCGCCTATCACCTCGCGCGGCGGGGGCGCCGGGTGTTGCTGCTCGACCAGTTCACCATCCCGCACGACCGGGGCTCCAGCCACGGCCACTCGCGCATCTTCCGCCTCGCGTACGATCACCCCGACTACGTTCACCTCGCCCGCCGCGCGTTGGAGCTGTGGCGCGAACTGGAGGAAGTCTCCGGGCAAACCCTGCTGACCCTCACGGGTGGCCTCGACCTCGGCCCCGGAGAGGTGCCGGGCCTGCGGGCCGTCGAACGCAGCCTTCGTGGGGCGGGCGCGGAGATGGAACTCCTGGATGCCGGGGAGTTGATGCGCCGTTTCCCCCAGTGGCGCGTCCCGGACGACTGGCGGGCCGTCTACTCGCCCGACGCGGGCATCGTCAACCCCACGCAGACCGTCGAACGGCTCGTGGCCCTGGCCCGTTCGGAGGGGGCCACCGTGCTGGAGGACACCCCGGCGCTGGACCTCGACCTCGCCGACCCGGAGGCGCCGGTCGTCCACACGACGCGCGGAGCTTTTGGCTGCCGCCGCCTCATCGTCGCTGCGGGCGCCTGGCTGCCGGTGCTCGTGCCGGACCTCACGCCGACCCTGCGCGTCACGCTGGAGACGACGGCCTTCTTCCGGGCGCGGAACCTAGGTGCCTTCCAGCCTTCCCGCTTCCCGGTGTTCATCGGGCACGCGCGGCCCGGGGAGGCGGAAGTGTACGGTTTCCCGGCCTTCGGGCTGCCCGGAGTGAAGATCGCCGAGCACATGCAGGGCCCGGCCACGACCGCCCGGACCCGGAGCTTCGAGGTGGACGGCAAAACCCTCGCGCGGCTGGGAGCCTACCTGGAGCGCCATCTCCCCGGGGCGGCGGGCGCGGTGATGCAGGCCACCACCTGCCTGTACACGACGACTCCGACCGAGGACTTTCTGCTCGACACGCACGACGCCGTGGTTCCGGACGGCTCGCCCTCGGTGCTGCTCGCCTCGCCGTGCAGCGGCCACGGGTTCAAGTTCGTGCCCGCCCTTGGTGAACTGATGGCCGACTGGGTGGACGGGGTGCCCCACCCACTGCACTTCGGGCGCTTCCGGGCGGGGCGGGCGCTGGCTCAGGGGCGGGCGATCTCAGCGGGATAATGACGAGGGGACGAGGGCGACGCACCCTGCACCCTCCTCGCGCCGCCTATGAGGCTTCCCGGGAGACGCCATGTCCTACTCCATCACGCTGGGCCACCGGCACTACACCTTCGCGGACCTCCGGAGCGTGCTCGCCTGCGCCACCCCGGCCCGCTCAGGCGACGAGCTGGCGGGGTTGGCCGCCACGACCGCACACGAACGGGTGGCCGCCCGGTACGTCCTCGCCGGACTGCCCCTGCGCCTTTTCCTCGAAGAGCCCCTCATCCCCTACGAGGCCGACGAGGTGACCCGGCTGATCGTGGACACCCACGACGCGGCGGCCTTCGCACCCGTGGCGGGGCTGACGGTGGGCGAGTTCCGCGACTGGCTGCTGAGCGAGGAGGCGACCCCGGAGGTCCTGAGCGCCCTCTCCCCTGGCCTCACCCCCGAGATGGTCGCCGCCGTGAGCAAATTGATGCGCAACCAGGACCTGATTCTCGTCGCGCGCAAGTGCCGGGTGGTCACCGCCTTTCGCACCACGCTGGGGCTGCCGGGCCACTTCTCGATGCGGCTGCAACCCAACCACCCCACCGACGATCCCCGGGGCATCCTGGCCTCCACCATCGACGGGCTGATGTTCGGGATCGGGGACGCGGTGATCGGCGTCAATCCGGCGCTCGACAGCGTGGCCTCGACGGTCCGGTTGCTGCACCTTCTCGACGACCTGAGGACCGGCCTGGAACTTCCCGCCCAGAGTTGCGTGCTCGCCCACATCACGGCGCAGATTGCGGCGGTGGAGGCGGGAGCGCCCCTCGACCTGATGTTCCAGTCGGTCGCAGGGACGCAGGCGGCGAACGCGGGCTTCGGGGTGGACCTGGCCCTCTTGCGGGAGGGGCACGACGCCGCGCGGTCGCTGAACCGCGGCACCGTCGGGCACAACGTCATGTACTTCGAGACCGGACAGGGAAGCGCCCTCTCCGCGAACGCGCACCACGGGGTCGATCAGCAGACCTGCGAGGCGCGGGCTTACGCGGTGTGCCGCGCGTTCTCGCCTCTGATCGTGAACACGGTGGTGGGCTTTATCGGGCCCGAATACCTGTACGACGGCAAGCAGATCGTCCGCGCGGGGCTCGAAGACCATTTTTGCGGCAAGCTCCTCGGGCTGCCGATGGGCTGCGACGTGTGCTAGACCAACCACGCCGAGGCCGACCAGGACGATATGGACACGCTGCTCACGCTGCTGGCGTCGGCGGGGCTGACCTTCGCCATCGGGGTGCCGGGGGCCGACGACATCATGCTGAACTACCAGTCCACGAGCTTCCACGACGCCTGGTACGTCCGCCAGCTCTTCGGCCTGAAGCCCGCGCCCGAGTTCGGGGAGTGGCTGGAGCGCCTGGGGATCGCGCGGGGGGAACGGCTCCTCCCACCCGACCCGGCCAGGACGCGGCGTCTGCTGAGCTGGGGTGACCCGTGAGCGGAGACCGGAACCCTGTCGTCACCCCCTCGCCGTGGGAGGAGTTGCGCGCCCACACCCGGGCCCGCATCGCGCTGGGCCGGGCCGGGCACAGCCTGCCCACCCGCGAGGTGCTGGCCTTCGGCGAGGCGCACGCCGGCGCCCGGGACGCCATCCACACCCCGGTGGATTTTGCTGGGGTGGAGGCCGTGCTGACGGGGGCCGGGGTGCCGCACCTCCACCTACAAACTGAGGCGGACAGCCGCGCAACTTACCTGCGCCGCCCCGACCTGGGGCGAACGGTGGGAGAGGCGGCGCTGGACCTTCTGCGCCCGCACGCCGGAACGTATGACGTGGCCCTCGTCGTCGGCGACGGGCTCAGCGCCTCCGCCGTCCGGGAGAGCGCGCCGCCCTTTCTGCGGGCGCTGCTGCCTGAACTCGCGGGCTACCGCCTCGCGCCCGTGATCCTCGTGCAGTTTGCCCGGGTGGCCGCCGCCGACCCCATCGGGCAGGGGCTGGGCGCCCGCCTGACCCTGATGGTGCTGGGAGAACGGCCCGGGCTGCTCACCCCCGAGAGCCTGGGCGTGTACCTCACCTACGGGCCCCGGCCGGGCCGCCTGGACGCCGAACGCAACTGCGTCAGCAACGTCCACGCGGGCGGCCTGGAGGCGGCGGTGGCGGCCCGCGCCACGCGGCAGCTCGTGCAGGCCAGCCTGGGGCAGGAACTCAGCGGCGTGAGGCTGCGCACGGAAGCGGCGCTGCCGAGGGGACCGGAGGAGACGGCGGACGCTCTCCCATTCCCGGAATCGTCCGGCCCGTGACCGCTCGGCGGACCGAACCCCTCCTGCGACCTGTGGCCGCCCGCATTCCCGACCTGCGCGCGGCGCCGTCTGCCCCGCACGGTCCGCTTCATAACGACCGGTTTTCTCCCACACCCGATCACGGGCCACGGATGTACGCCGTGGCGGTCGGAACAAGGCCCACCTGAACCCCTGCACGTCCGTCACGCTGCCACGGGCCGACGTTCGGGGGTGGCGCCCACCCGGAGGCTGCCCCCAGCGCGGCCCTCATGGGGCCCGCCCCCACGCACCGACCAGCGCCATCAGCATCACGGACCCCGTTGCCCGGGTGGCGACGGCGACACAGGGTCTCGATTCCGATCTGATCGGCCGTCGCCAGGCCAGCAGAGCTGATCCGCGGGGCCATCGGGCGGCGTTCCCGCTGGCCGACTCGGCTCCGCTTCGGGGCCCTGCCCCCCCCGCCGTGAACGGCCTGTTCACGCCCGGGACACCGGCGGGCGCCTAGCCTGAGCGCACTCCGCCCCCGGCCAGAAGGTGACTGGGGAAAGCGGCGGGAGACCACGAGCGTGGAAGGGAGCACAGCATGATCAGGACGAAGCACATCACGAGCGGAGGCTGGCGGACCGTGGAATCCTTCTGGAACGCCCAGGGAACGGCGTTCTTCCGGGCCCCCGCCGGGGCGAGGATCAAGGTCCGGTACGGCGTCGGGTTCCTGGGATTCGACGGCCAGGAGCAGGGGCTGGACGGTCAGAGCATCAAGAAACTCAAGGTGGGCACCGGCTCCATCGCGCGCGCCCGGATGCAGGTCAAGGTCTCGCAGAGCACGGACATCACCTATGACGTGTATCCGGGCGGGGTCGCGGTGACCACCCCGGACTTCCAGTTCTAGGCGCCGGATTCCTCCCGGGAGACGGCTGCCGAACGCCCCGGTGACGGGTGCTCCCCGGCCATCCGACCCGCCGACTCGTCAGGACCACCGCCCGGCTGCGGTGAGGAGGAATGCCGATGAAGGGTCCACGCACCGCGCTCGCCCTGCTGAGCCTCACGCTGCTGGCGGGGGGCTCCGGGCTGGCCTTCGACACCGGCCACCACGCCGACCTGACCCGCGAGGTTCTGGGCGAATTCGGGATGAACGACACCGCGATCCGGGTCGCGCAGGTCGAGAACTGGCTGGTGGACTACTACTCGTCGAGCCCTACCGCCTTCGGGGAGGTCGAGCGGGCCGCCGCCAAGCTCCACGCCGACAACCTGTTCTCGCGGGAGGCGGTCACGAACTACTGGGACCGCTACACCACGAACGCCCGCAGCGCCTTCCGGGAGGCCGCGCGCACCGGCAACGCCCGGCAGGTGCTGGCCCTGCTGGGGATGAGCCTGCACACGGTGCAGGATTTCTACTCGCATTCCAACTGGGCGGAGCTGCACCTGCCTCCCGCCGGGGTGGACTACGCCACCGTCACGTGGTTCGACGCCTCCGCCGCGCAGCGCGAAGGGGTGAAGACGGGCAAGGCGAGCACGAGCGGCGACACCACCCAGACCCCGCACGGCGGGTACATCTCCGGCATGAACCACGATTCTTACGTCCGCCCGAACTGGGATCGCGCCTACGTCCTCGCCTACGCGGGCGAGCGGCAGTGGGTCAATCAGGTGCGGGCCTGGGTGAGCGAGGTCGACCCGGCGGTGTGGGAGAGGGCCCGGACGCTGACCCTGGAGGGCAAGTACCTCAGCCGCCTGAACAGCGACCACGACGCGATGTACCGCATCTCCGAGTGGGTGAAGTCGGGCGGCGAGGACGGGCACTGGAAGGGCAACGGCAGCGGCGCGAGGTCGGACTTCCTGGCCTACTCGGCGGCGTGGGTGGCGTTCACGCTCGACTCGGTGTTCGTGGAGGACTTCAAGGACCGCCGGTGGCACGGGCTCCTCGCGGGCGGGCGGGGCGACGCCCTCGACCTGAATGTGAACGCGCCTCCCCCGGCGCCCGCCCCGGCCGTCGCCCGCCTCGCCCTGAACAAGCGGGCCGTCCTCCTCAGGACGGTGGCGGCCCGCGACCTGAACGGCGCCGACCGGACCCTGGGCCTGGGGGGCGACGCGGACCTGTACGCGCGGGTCAGCGTGAACAACCAGGAGTTCGTCGAGGCGATGCAGCTCGACCGCGAGTCGATCCGCCCGGCCTGGACCACCCTGCGGTTCGTGGACGCCGACCTCCCGGTGGTGGCCGTCCACTACGAGCTGTGGGACGAGGACGGCCCGGGGCGCGGCGACGACGAGCATCTGGACGTGCATCCCGACGGGCGCTTCAAGAACCTGGACTTCTTCTACAACATGAACACTCGCCGCCTGGGCGGCATCGGCATCGACGGGGTGTTCGACTCCCCCGCCCGCCCCCTCGTCACGCGGGGCACCGCCGACGACCGCGCCCGGCTGACCCTGTTCGTGACGACGAAGACGCTGGCCCGGACCCCCGTGCGCCGCCCTCCCGGCGATGGGCCCCTGCCCCTGCCTCCCCTGCGGGAGACCCGCTAGCTGCCCTGTGGGTCGGTGGCCCCCCCGGCCGAGATCACGAGGACGCGGCGCTCCGCGCTCACCGGGGACAGCATCCCGAGACAGGCGGCCAGACGGTCCGGGGAAGGACACGGCCCTTCACGGCGCCGCGCGTGGGCTTCCTACACCCTGGGTCTCAAGGCGGCGGATGGGCGTCGGAGGAGCGTGGTGGGGCACCGCAGACCTCCTGACCTGCCGCCCGAACCGCCTCTCCCCACCTGCGGGCTTCGCTGGCCCTGGATATGACATACGTCTTGACCCGGCCCTCCCGACGCGTGCGGCCAGGCCGGGGGGCGGATGCAGGAACGCTCCCTCCGGGCCTTCGCGTTCCTGGCCCGGCTGATCCGGCGCGGGGCAACGGCGGGCGCCACCCCCCGCGCTCCCAACGGGTACAGTTCCGCATGGACATCAAAGACAGGGTTGTGTTGATCACGGGCGCCTCCTCAGGAATCGGGCGGGCCGCCGCCGAGCTGTTCACCGCCCAGGGAGCGCGGGTCGCGCTGGCCGCCCGTTCCGCCGGGGCGCTGGAGGACCTCGCGGCGCGGCTGCCCGGCTCGCTCGCCGTCCCCACCGACGTGACCCGCGAGGAGGACGTGCGCCGGATGGTGGCCCGCACCCACGAGCACTACGGGCGCCTCGACGTGCTGGTGAACAACGCCGGGCGCGGGATGCGCGCGGGCGTGGCCGAGGTGGGGTTGCAGGACCTGCGCGACCTGCTGGAACTCAACGTGGTCAGCGTGGTCAACGCCACGCAGCAGGTCGTGCCGATCATGCGGGCGCAGGGCGGCGGAATGATCGTGAACATCAGCTCGGGGACGACGAAAACCCTGATTCCCGGCATGGGGCTGTATTCGGGAACCAAGCACGTGGTCAACCACCTCTCGGACATCGCCCGGCTCGAACTCGCGCCCCTGGGCATCCGGGTCAGCACGGTCTACCCCACCCGGACGGCGACCGACTTCGGCTTCAACTCGGTGGGCATTCGGCCCGGCGAGGGCGAGGCCTACGCACAGGGGGATTCCGCCGAGTCCGTGGCGGGCCTGATTCTGGAGGCGGTGCGGACGGAGGCGCCGGAGGTCATGGCCGAGGCGGTGCGGCGGATGGTTGCCCAGACCTCCCGGAAGTGAGGGCCGCCCCGACGACTGCCCCTTGACGGGGCGGCCCCTCGCGTTCACCCGACCTCTCCGGCTTCAACGTGCCGGAGGGTGTGGTCGCGGGGACGCTTCAGGACCGCGTGAACGGCTCTGCACCTGCGGCCAGACGGGGGACCCGCACGGCCTGGGCGAGCCGCCGGGTGGACCTGACCCCCACCCGGCCCGGCCGTTGCGGGCATCCCCTGCCCGGCTGGCGCCGCCCGCGTGGTTCGCGGGGACGGCCAGGAGGCCGCGCCAGGCGAACCCGGCGCCCTGATCCTGACCGGGCCCTCTCCTCGCCCCGGGCGACCACGCGCGCGGACGCCGTGATGGACGACATCAGCACAAAGTTCCCCGCCGGGACGAGCCGCAGGACACCCTGCCACACGACGTAAGGCGCGAGGCTCCGCGCGTCCGCCACCTGGCGACCTCTGGGGGAATACCTGCCCCAAGAAACCCGCAGGATCGGCAGGAGAACGCGAGGAACGACCGGAGGAGGTGCACGCGCGGCGGGAGTTCCGAACACCTGACCCCCCACGTGCTCGTCAAGGCTTCCCAACGCGCCGAACGCGTCCGGGGGAATTCCGGTTGTGGGCGTGTGCAGTGGTGCCCGACATGTGCGAGCGGCGCCATAGGCGGGGAACCGGGCCGGACGGAGAGAACAACAGGGCGCCGGTCAGGTCCCGCCGCTGGGGCAATTTGCGTGACCGACCCGCATGGCCCCGTATGGCCCCTCGTGCGAGAGAAAGCCTGGCGACCCCAGCGGCAGCCCGGCCAGCACGCTCGGGACCAGCCGGACGGGCGGTGATTGACGCGCAGGGCCAGGTGCGGAGCAACCACCGCAGGCGCTGGCGGTGGGATCGTCCTCCGGCTGTGACCTGACCCACATGCCACGACGCCACCGTGACACTCCTGTCAGAGACCATCCCCTAGGGTTCTTCTTGGCATGAAGCTTCCATGAAGGCACGGGAGTCGAGGTGCCGCTCCCAGTGCACCGCCGGCCTCCCGGTCTTCGCCTTTCGTCGCTTCGTCGGAGGAACACCATGAATGTCTCTCTTACCGCCCCCCTCATCCTCACGCTGGTCGGTGCCAGTCTCGCCGCCGCCGCGCCGGGCACGCCTCCCAAGCCCACCCTGACCGTTCAGCGTGTGGTGACGGTCGCGGTCGAGGGCAAGTCGGCGGAACGGCTGGAAGCGGTGGCGACCACCCGCCCGGGGGACCTGCTTCAGGCGAGCAGCGTCTTCTCGCTCAGCGGCAAGGAAAAGGGCGCGCGCTTCACCGTGCCTGTTCCCGCCAACACGACCTTCGTGCCCGGCAGCGTCCGGGCGAGTGCGGGCGTGCGCGTGACCTACGCCCTGAACCCGGCCGGACCCTTCTCCGCGACGCCGCTGAAAACGATTACGGTGCAGGAAAACGGCAAGGCGGTCACGAAGGAAGTGCCTGCCCCGCAAAACGAGTACCGCGCCGTGCGCTACGACCTCACCGGCCTGTCGGGCACCGTGACGGTCGGGCACCGCATCCGGGTGAACTGAGGCCCCCTCGCCGGGGGGCATCCAGCCTCCGGACGTCCAGACGACCAGACCGGCACTTCACCCCGGGAACGCCTTGAACCAAGGCAGAAAGGCAGCGCCTGACCGCGCTGGTGGGGCCTTCCCTCTCCTGCTGGGCGCCCAGGGCGCACTCCCCGGCAGGCGTCTCCCGCCCCACACTCCCCTTCGATGAAAAAGCTCCTCGCCACCACCCTGGCCCTCGCCGCGTTCTCCGTGTTCTCCCAGGGACTCGCCGTGGGCACCGCGGCCAACACCGCGATCTCCAACACCGGCTATCTCGACCTCACCGACGGGGTGACGACCACCACCCTCACCTCCACGCCCGTCGTCGTCAACGTGACGCAGGTGTACGGGATCACCATCACGCCCGACGGCACCACCACCGCGCCCGGCCAGAACGTCACCCTCTTCCCCGGGCAGACCGGCATCCTGACCTACACGCTGACGAACACCGGCAACGGCACCGACTCCTTCAACGTGGCCGCCGCCACCGCCAACGCCACCGCGCAGGGCGCCAGTATCCTGGGCGTCTACCTCGACAACCCTACGACGGGCACGGTCGGCAGCTACGACGCGGGCGACACGCTCGTGACCTCGGTCGCCAGCCTCGCCGCCGACGCCGCGCGCACCCTCTTCGTGCGCTACAGCCTGCCGAGCGGCACGACGGGCGGCAGCGCCTCGGGCGCCGCGCACCAGCTCAACCTCAGCGGCACGTCGGCGGGCGACACCACCAAGACCGACACCAACAACGTCGGGCAGTTCACGGTGGGCCGCGTCATCGACCTGACGCTGAGCTCAACCCAGACGAAGACCGTCGCGCCGAACGGGACCGTCACCTTCACCGACACGCTGACGAACACCGGCAACACCACGCTCACCGCCGCCGACATCACGGCGACCGTCACGGCCGCCGCCACGAACGCGGCGGGCGCGAGCATCACCAACGGCTTTACCACGACCTACACGGTGGTGAACGGGGCCACCACCGTCTCGGGGAGCAACCTCGACACCCTGATCGACAGCGCGGTCGGCGCGGGGCTTGCGGCGGGGAGCAGCCTGACGATCACCGTGAATGTCGCGGCGCCGAGCGCGCCGAACGACCGCGACCAGCAGGCCCTCTCGATCACCGCCTTCAGCCCCACCACCGGCACGGGCGTGACCAACAACGCCCCCAGCACCGACACGCAGGGGCAGATCGTCAACACCGCCGTCGTGACGCGCGGGGTGGGCAGCGTGACGAAGACCGTGGCCCTGTGCAGCTCCGCGAGCAGTTGCCCGGCCCGCACCGCCGCGACCGCCGGCCCGATCAGCGCCAAGCCCGGCGAGTACGTCGTGTACTACCTCGAGGCGACCAACACCGGCACGGGCACCCTGACGAACGTCCGCCTGCGCGACGTCCTGCCCTCGGACTTCGTGCCCACCAGCGTCGGCGCCACCACCAGCCTCACGGGCGGCACCCTGAAGTTCAGCACCGACGGCACGGCCTGGGCCAGCGACGTGACCACCCTGGGCACGCTGACGGGCGGAAGCTCCACCCTGCACGTGGCGGTGGAAAACGGCGGCGTGGCGACCACCATCACCACCGCCGACACCTTCACGGCGGGCAGCACCCTGCGCCTGCGCATCGTGGGGTACATCCGCACCGGCGCCACCACCGGCGGCACGGTCACCCGCGACGACAGCGGTCTGTAAGCCGTCTGTAAGGCCCTGCCCACTACCTTAAGCCCCGTTCAACGCCACTCTTCCCGCCCCCTGACAGGAGAACCATGAAGAAACTGCTCATCACCGCCCTGCTCGCCGCCGCCTCCGGCGCCCTCGCCGTCGGCGCCCCGGCCGGCAGCACCATCCAGAACATCGGTGTCTTCGAATTCACCGACGTGGGCGGCACCACCACCTCCACGCCCACCACGCCGGTGAACGTCACCGTCAGCCAGCAGTTCGACCCGAACGTGCGCCAGGACGGCACGGTCAGCAACGTGGGGCAGACCGTGACCGCGCTGCCCGGCCAGACCGCCACCCTGACCTACGACGTCGAGAACCTCGGCAACGGCACCGACACCCTCAATCTGACCGTCACCGACGCCCAGACCGGGGCCCCGCTCGCCGCGACGATCTACCTGGACAACGGCGACGGTACGTATGGCGTGGGCGACACCGCCGTGACCAGCCTTCCGAACATGGCCGCCGATGAGCTGCGCCGCGTCTTCGTGGTGTACACCGTCCCGGCAGGCGCGCCCGGCAACCAGCAGACCTACGTCAACCTCACCGCGACCTCGGCGGGCGACCCCACCCAGACCGACAACAACAACGTCGGCCTGATCACGGCCATGAGCATCCTCTCCCTCACGCTGGACGGGGACAACACCGTCAGCGTCACCCCGACGGGCACCGTCACAGCCACCCACACCCTGACGAACACCGGCAACGCGACCCTCGACGCGAGCACGCTCGTCGCCACGAGCACGCTGACCGACCCGAACTCGGCGAGCGGCGGCGTGACCTACACCGTCACCAACAGCGCCACCGGCGCCTCGGTCAGCAACGCCAGCTTCCAGACGGCGCTGCGGAACGCGGGGAATCTGCCCGCGGGCGAGACCTACACCATCGTGGTGACCTACACGGGCGCGGCGGGCGCGACGAACGGCCAGTCGTTCACCAACCTGCTCACGGTGTACAGCAACGCGACCGACACCACCGGCTTCGACAACCGCGTGGAACAGGGCCAGGCCGTCAGCGACACCGACACCGTGACCGTCAACCGCGGGGTGGCGAGCGTCTCCAAGACCGTGGACAACTGCGGCGCGGACGCCCTTTGCCAGACCGCCCCGGTGCTGAACTCCACGACCGCCAAGCCCGGCGAGTACCTGCGCTACACCGTCACGGTCACCAACACGGGCGGCTCGGCGCTGCGCTTCCCCACCCTGCGCGACTACGTGCCCGCGAACACGACCTTCAAGTCGGTCACCGGCACCTCCACCCAGTCGGGCACCGTCCTCTACAGCAACAACCGCACCACCTGGTCCGCAGGCGCCCCGAGCGCGCTGGCGACCAGCACGACGAGCGCCTCGGGCCCCTTCGTGTACGTCGGCCTGGACAGCAGCAACGACGCCAGCGTGGACGCGGGCGACAGCCTCGCCCCCGGCCAGACCCTGCGCCTCGTGATCACGGTGCAGGTGCGCAACAACTAAGCCCCACCAAGTCCCTCTTTCCCCACGCGGGCAGGGTCGCGGCGCCGGTTCTCCGCCCCCTGCCCCGTTCCACGACCGGAGACCCATGAAACGCCCCCACCTGCTGCTTGCGCCCCTGCTGCTCTCGGCCGGAACCCCCGCCGGAAGCGTCATCGAGAATGTCGGCGTCTATGAGGACGCCTCGGGCCGGGTCGAGAGCCGGGTCACGGTCACCGTCGCCCCGGTCTGCTCGGCGAGCCTGACGCCGGGCCGCACGGACCGCAGCACGCACGTGGGCGAGGCCGTCACCGCCGCCTATCTCCTCACGAACACCGGCAACACCCCCGCCACCTTCCCGCTGGGCCTCACCCCCCGGCAGGAGGGGGCCCCCGCCTTCGCGGTCGTGGCCGACCTCAACGGCAACGGGCTGCCCGACGACGCCCCCGTGGACTCGGTCACCCTCGCGCCGGACGGGCAGCTTACCCTGCTCGTGAGCACCACTCCGGCGCGCCCGGGGGTCAGCAGCACCACCCTGATCACGGGGTGTGACGGCGACCTCACGGCCACCCTGACCGTCACCGCCAGCATCGGCGCCCCCGGGGTCAGCAAGACGGTGGACGGGGACGGGGCCGCCGAGGTGGGGGACCTCGTGCGCTACACGGTCACCGTCACCAACCCCGAGGGGATCGAGATGCCGGACGTGCTGGTCGAGGACACCCTCAGCCCGGCGCTGGAGTTCGTCGCGGTCGAGGGCGCCCCGGCGGCCAGCGCCACCCCGCTCCCGGGCGGGCAGACGCGCGTGGCCTGGCGGCAGTCCCTGGCGCCGGGCGAGCGCCGCGTCTACACCCTGGTGGCGCGCGTGCGCGGGGAGGTCGCCGACGACACCGAGGTCACGAACGTCGCCACCGCGACCGGCGAGGGGGGCAGCAACACCTCCACGCCGCCCGCCGTCGTGCGGGTCTTCACCTCGCGGATTCTCGTGACCAAGGCGGTGAGCACGGCGGTGGTCGATCCGGGCGGCACCGTCACCTACACGGTCACCGTCACCAACCCCGCCGACACCACCCTCAGCGAGACGGTGATTCAGGACACGCCCGACCCCCGGATGGAGGTGCTGCCGGGAACGGTGCGGGTGAACGGACAGGCGGTGGCGGCCACCCTGGCGGGCGGCGTGCTGACGGTCCCGGTCGGCACCCTCGCCCCGCACTCGGGCGCCACGATCACCTACGACGCCCGGCTGCCGCTGGTGGGCGACGGCACGCCCCTGAACAACGCCGCGCAGGCGCGGGCCCGGGGCCGCCAGGGCACGGTGATGGCCGACGTGAAGAGCAACGTCGCCAACGCCAAGGTGACCCTGCGCAGGAGCCTGAGCGGCTCGGGCAACGATCTCGTGGGGCGGGTCTTCGTGGACGTGGACGGCAACGCCCGCTACACGTCCGGGACCGACCGCCCGTTGCCCCGCGCCCGGGTGCTCCTCGCCGGGGGGCGCGAGGCGCTGACCGACGCGGCCGGGCTGTACTCCTTCAAGAACGTCGTCCCCGGCCTGAACGCCGTGCGGCTCGATCCGCGCAGCGTGCCGTACACCCCCGCCCCCGCGGCCGCCGCGCCGCAGTTCTCGGCCCCCGGCAGCGCCACCGTGCAGGTCACGGCCCTGACGGTGCTCGACTTCCCGTTGCAACCGAACCGGCTGGGCTTTGGCGCCGGGGCCGAGCTGCGCCTCGCCGGAAGCACCCATACCTTCACCCCGCGCGCCCCCGACGCCGGGTGGGACGTCGCCAGCCGCTCGGAGGCCGGGGCCTGCGTGCGCCTCGGCGAGGCCCAGGCCGGGCGGGTGGTCCGCCTCCCGGCGGGCGTGACCGTCACCACGCCGCTGCCCAGCCCCCATCCCGCCGCCACCCGCCGCCCGCTCAGCCTGCCCCCCGTGGAGGAGATCCCGTGCCCCTGAAACGCGCCCCGCTCAGCCTCACGTTGCTCCTGGCCCTCGGGTGGGCCGGGGCACAGGGCGCGGCCCCGACCCCACCGAGCGCCGAACCCGGCAGCGCGGCGGCTCCCGCCCCCACGTCGGCAGGGCGCCTGACCTTCACCTTCACGCTCCCCGCGCGCGTCCAGAGCGCCCTGATCAGCCTGCCGCTGGGGGAGCGGGTCCTGCCCGGCAGCACGCGGGTGAACGGCCAGCCCGCCGCCGACCCGGCCGTCAGCCCCGAGGGCCTGACCCAGTGGAACGTGCCCGGCGGCACGGTGGCCCTCAGCTTCGAGGTGCCGGGGGACCTTCCCGCGTCCCTGACGCCCGGCGTCGCCGTGCAATACGACACCGGCCTGACGGAGACCCTGGAGGGCGGCGCCCCCTACCGCACCCTCCCGCCCCGGGCGGCCCCGGCCGCGGTGCGGGACGGCCTGATTCTCAGCCCCGCGCAGGGCGCGGGCGTGCGCGGGCGCAGCAGCGTGGGCGTCACCGTGCGCACCCCGCTCAACGCGGACGTGACCCTGCGGGTGAACGGCGAGGAGGTGCCGCAGGCGCGCGTGGGCCGGCGCACCGACGACTCCGCGCGGGGGGAGACGACCCGCGAGTTCATCGGCGTGCCGCTGCGGCCCGGCGAGAACACGATTACCGCCGTGGCCGGGGACGTGCGCGACGAGGTGCGGGTGCGCGCCGCCGACGTGGCGCAGGGCGCCGTGCTGCGGGACGTGGTGGCCCGCGCAGACGGCTTCACGCCGATCACGGCCACGGTCGAGGTCCAGGACGCCGCCGGGGAGCGGACCGTGCTCCCCTTCGTCACCGTCGAGGACCCCGGACGCCTGACCCTCGCCACGCCGGACGCCGACCCCAGCCAGTCGGGGATGCAGCTCCGGGTGGTGGACGGGCAGGCCGAGGTGCGCTTCTCGCCGCTCAGCGGCCCGCTGGACACCCGGCTGGTCCTCGACGTGAACGGGCACCGGGTCGAGCTGCCCCTCACGGTGGCGGCCGACCAGCACCGCACCCTGATCGCGGCGGGCGCGGCGACCCTGAACAGCGCGGGCGAGGGCACGCTGGAGGCGCGCGGCACGCTGGAGGCCCCGGTCGGGCCGGGCCAGCTCACCGTCAACCTCGACAGCGCCGGGGCGCACACGGACACCCCGGAGTACACCCGCTACCCCTCGCTGGGCGACCAGAGCGAGGAAAGGCGTCCCCTGGAGGCGGACGGCCTGCTCGCGGCGCGCTACGACCACCCCGGCTTCACCGCGACCTACGCGCGCCTCTCCGCGCAGGACCCGGTGTTCGGGCGCCCGGACGGCGGCGACGCCCTGAACGTCCGCACGAACGGGGACACGCGCGTCACCGCCTACCTCGCCCCCTACGCGGGAAACACCCACGAGGCGGCGCTGCCGCTGAACGGGACGCGGGTGTCGCGCCTCCCGGCCGACATCGACCCCCAGCGCGCCCGCCTCTTCCTGCGCGTCACGGTGGACGGCGTGACGACCGAGCGTGAACTCGTGCGCGGGGTCGACTTCGTGACCGACGAGGCGGGCGTGGTGACCTTCCCGCGCGCGGTCGTGGCGCAGCCGGACGTGAACACCACCGTCAGCCTGATCGCGCGCGGTCCCGGGCTGGACGGGGAGATTGACCCCGGCGCCCAGGTCGCCGTGACGCGCGAGTTCCGGGCGGGCGAGGCGCGGCTCACCGCGGGCGCGGGCGTCCATGCGAGCCGCGAGGACCTCACGGTCGGGGCCCGGCTCCAGGTCGAGGACCTCACCGGGCCGAACACGCTGGGCGCCGACCTGCTCGTCGCGGTCGCGGCGGGCGGCACCCGCGCCCGGCTGGAGGCGGGCGGCGTGACCTTCGGCACCCGCTGGAGTGCCCTCGCCACCCACGAGACCGAGGGGTACGCCGGGGTGGACGCCACCGGCACCTCCGGCCAGAGCGCCGCCTTGGCCGCCGCCCGGCCGCTCACGAAAACCTTCGGGGTCGGGGCGAGCCTGCGCTACCTGCGGGACGCGAGCGGCACGGGGCTGCGCGCCGGGCTCGACGCCATCTACACCCCCTCGGACGCGCAGGCCTACACGCTCGGCGTCTTCACGGGCACGGGCACCTTGGCGGGCACGGGGCTCAGCGCAGGCGCCCGCCTGACCCGGGGCCCCTGGACGGCGCAGCTCGCCGCCCAGCAGGCCTTTGACACCGGCAACGGCCAGTACAGCGCCGCGCTGCTGCGCCGCCTGCCGCTTCCCGCGCCGGTCGCCACGGCGGGCACCGAACTCGCCGCCGGGGTGCGCCTCTCGGCCCGGCGCCAGGACGGCGACTTCTCCGTGAGCACCGCCGCCGTGCTCACCGGGCGCAGCGGCCCCTACACCGCCAGCCTGGAGTACGCCCTGCCCACCACCCCGGCCGCTGAGGGCGAGGCGCGCGGCAGCGTGCAGGCGACCTGGACCCTGCGCCCCGGCGTGAACCTCGGCGCGCAACTGGGGGCCGGGCCCACCGGGCAGCAGGCCAGCCTGGACGCCCGGGTGAACACGGACCGCACCGTCGCCACGGCGGGCGTGGACCTCGGGCGCAACGTGCAAAGCGGGGAGGGCCGCCTGGCGGGCGCGCTGCGCTTCTCGGTCAGCCACACCCTGCGGGCCGGGGACCGCCCGGTGGGCGTCACCGCCGATGGCCTGAGCGTGTTCGGCGCGGGCGGGGGCGGGCACCGGTACGGCGCCGGGTTCACCTACCGCGGCGAGGAGGTCCAGGTCGCCGCCTACGCCCGCCTGCGCGCCGGGACCCTGACGAGCACCGGGGAGGGCACCGAGCTGATGGCCGAGGTCAGCGCCACCCGCAACCGGGTCCGGGCCCAGGACCGCGTGCAGCTCGCCCTGCGGGCCGTGCCGGGTGACGCGGACGGCCTCGCGGCCCAGGCGGTCCTCGCCACCCGCTACTGGCTGAACGACCGCTTGGGCGTGGGGGCCGCCTACCGGGGGCTGTTCCAGCCGTCGCTGGGCCGCGGCGAGCACGCCTTCGGGGTGGAGGGGACCTACCGCGTGATGCCGGAGGCAGCCCTGACCCTCGGGTACAACTTCGGCGGCTTCACGCCGATCACCGCCGAGCCGACCAAGGCCGGAGCCTACCTGCGACTTGAATTCATGATCGACGAACTGACCGGAGACCGCCGATGAAGCGAATGTTCCTGCGGCTGCTGAGCCTGGCCGCGTGCGTGTCGGGAGGGGGGCTGGCGGCGAGCGGGTGCACGAGCGTGTATGCCCTGACCTCCACGGGCATCAACTGGGTCGACGCGGTGTCGGGCGTGGTGTCGGGCACGTACAATACCAACTTCACCGCCATCAACGGCGCGGCCCTCAATCCGGTGACAGGGCAACTGTTTTTCATCGACCGCAGCACCGCGACGACGAACACGCTCTACCGCTACAACCCGCAGACGCCCACGGTCGCTCCCGTCCAGATCGCGGCGATTGCGATTCCCACCCGCACGGGGGGCCCGGCGAGTCCCGTGAACGTTGGGGCGAGCTTCGACAACTCCACCGGAACGCCGAAACTATTCCTGCTTTACAACAACTACGTGCTGCAAGAAGTTAACCCGTCTACCGGCGCGGTCGTACGCAATATCGACATCAACCTCGGGGGTGGTCCGACGAACACGACGGGCGCGAACACCAACGGCGACATCGTGTTTGTCGGGAGCACACTCTACGCCCTACTTGACGGCACCCAGAACAATACGCCTGGCATGTTCTACGCTAACTTCGGCACGGTGCCCGCCACCGGCACGACCGCCTTGACGAGTACTTCCGCCGTGCGAATCACCTCGGGCGGAACGAACGTAGCCACCGGCACCTACAACGGCATCTCCTATGACCCGGTGACGGCGCGCACGGTATTGAGTGCGGGCGGCGCCAGCGGCGGCACCGTCTTGCTGAACACGGGCAGCGGAGCCGTCACTGCGCTCAGCACCACCGCGAACCTCACCGACATGACCGACTGCGGCAACACGCCGGACCCGCCTACCATTGCCAAGAGCTTCAATTCCGCCACCGTGTTGGTTAACCAGAACAGCCGCGTCACCCTGACCTTCGGCAACACCAATCCCACCCCCTTCTATCTGCGCAGTGCCGTCACGGACACTCTGCCCAACGGAGTCGTCGTCGCCAGCACGCCCAACGCCTCGACCACCTGCCTATCGAGCACGGGGGGAGTGGCAAGCTTCACGGCGGCGGCGGGCAGCGGCAGCGTGACCCTGGCGTCGGGTACCAGCATCCCCGGCGGCGGCTGTACATTGAGCTTCGACGTGACCGCTAACACGACCGGCAGCAAGGTGAACACCATCCTGGCGGGAAACGTGCTGAGCACGGCGGGCACCAACGCTGCTGCGGGCACCGCCACCCTGACCGTCAACGCTCCCGTCACCGGCACTATCAGGAAGGATCAGCGCAACGTCACCCAGGGCGGCACCTTGAACACCACCGCCGTGAACGCCA
The DNA here is from genome assembly GCF_018863415.1 of Deinococcus aestuarii. Classification (NCBI taxonomy): domain Bacteria; kingdom Thermotogati; phylum Deinococcota; class Deinococci; order Deinococcales; family Deinococcaceae; genus Deinococcus; species Deinococcus aestuarii. Next base: position 205,824 of record NZ_JAHKSN010000003.1, read on the forward strand.
GGCCGGGCGAGACGGTCGAATACTGCCTGACCGCCGCCCACGCGGGGAGCGGCTACGCCGACGCTACGGTCGCCACCTTGCGAGACGTCATCCCCTCCCCGCTCGTTCCCCTGACGAACAGCTACGGCACCGGCCAGGACGTCCGGATCACCCGCAACGCGGGCACGACGTACACCTACGCCACCCTCGCCAGCGACACCGACACCGCGACCTACACCTCCGGCACCCGGACCCTCGCCGTGAATATCCTGCCCTTCACGGCCGGGACCACGGTCGAGGCGTGCTTTCAGGCCAGGGTTCCCTGACCACGAGGGGCCTGCCGGGGGAGTCGGGGTGCAGGCCCCGGTTCCCCAGGCCCTTTTCTCCCGCCGACCCGCCCAGGTCAGGACCCGGCCGCCGGGTCAGATGGCGCGCATGACGCCGATCTCCTTCACCGCCCGGACGCCTTCGAGGGCCCGCACGCGTTCGAGCCCTTCGGGGTCCACCTCGGCCCTCACCAGGCCGAAGCGCCGCAGGTGCCGGGCGTCGATCTGCCTGGCCCCCGCCGCCTCCAGCGTGCGGATGAGCCCCTCCTCGCCCGCCGGGTCACTCGTGGCCTCCCGCGTCAGCGTGATGTGCACAGGCGTCATGTCGGACCTCCTGGGTCCAGTGTACGCACCCTGGCCCCCCGTGCCGTGAGCCTGACCCGTCAGGGCGCCTGCACGACCCCCGCGCCCCCGTCCTCGCGGGACAGGGTGGGGACCGGGCGGGCCGTCCTCACCAGGCGGTCCCAGAGGGCCCGGCCCGTCAGCCCCGGGTCGCCCTGGGCGTGCAGGGCCGCCACCCCCGCCACGTGCGGGGTCGCCATGCTCGTGCCGCTGACGCGCCGGTACCCCTGCCCCCGCCACGCGGAGAGGATGCCGACCCCAGGAGCGGCGAGGTCCACCGCGCCGATGCCGTCCACGTCGCCGCAGGAGAAGCCCGCCACCCGGTCGCGGCCATCCACGGCGGCGACGCCCAGGACGGACGGGCACGCGGCGGGGTGGCCGACGGGGGCGACGTGGCGGGGCCGGTCGCTCTCGTTGCCCACGGCGGCCACCAGCAGCACGCCGCGCTCGAGCAGCCGGGCCGCCACCACCTCGAAGGTCTCGTCGGCGGGCTCCCCGGCGGCGCGGGGCGAACCGAGGCTGAGCGAGATCACGTCGGCCCCCTGGTCCTCGGCCCAGGCCACGGCGTCGATGATCCCGTCGTCCGCGCCCCGCCCCTGGCGGTTCAGGGCCTTGGCGACGAGCAGCGTCACGTCCGGGGCGACCCCGTAGCGCACCCCCACCCCCGGGGACGCGCGGCCCGCGACCACCCCCGCGCAGTGCGTGCCGTGCCCGTGGCCGTCGTCCGCCGTGGGCTCCTCCGGCACGAAGCTGACCGCGTTGCCCGGCAAGACCGTGAGGTCCGGGTGCGCGAGGTCCACGCCCGTGTCGATCACCGCGACCTTGACCCCGGCGCCGGTCGGGCCGCCCTCCCTCACGCCGATCTGGATCAGGGCCGTCTCGGTCGCCTGTTCCCGCGGCCCGGGTTCGGCGACCTCGGGCGGGTCGGGCAGGGCGCGGGTCCTGTTCGGCGTGACGGAGAGCACGGCCTCGCTCGCGCGCAGGGCCCCGGCCTGTTCGGGGGTCAGCGCGGCGGTGGCGACGCCAAGCGTGGTGTACACGCGCACGTGTACGTCGTTCACGGGGCTGAGCACCGTGCGGGTGGCGCGCACCTGCACGTCGGGCACGGGCGGCACGCCCAGCACGCGGACGAGCAACTCGACGTTCTCGGGCACGGTGTCGCGGAAGACGATGACGTGGGTGGGCTGTTCACGCAACAGGGGGTCCATGTCAGGAAAGGGTACCCGGAGAGGGGCGGATGAGCCCCGTGTCCGCCCGCGCAGGCCACCCCCGTGAGTGACAGCGCGGGGCGCGGCGGCCCGGGAGCGTGGCGACGTGGGACACCTTTGGGCCGTTCGGAGGCCCGGGCTCGTCCTGAAAGCCCACTTCCGGCCGTTTCGTGATGGGACACCTTTGGGCTGTTTTTGAAAAACACCGTCTGAGACGATCTACGACGGTGGGATACTTTTGGGCCGACAGGATGGGATACCTTTGGGCCGAGTTACCTCTTTTTAACGTTCTGGCGCGTAAAAACCTTTTCTTGGGACTTCCAGAGTCACATTTGGGACAGCTTTGGGCCGCACCCCCTGAAAAAAGGGGATACCTTTGGGCCGTTTTGGAGGAAACCGCTCGTCCAGTCCGCCAGATGCGACTCGCTCTGTTGTTTTCTCTTATCCTTCCAGGCAGGGAAACAACCTGCATGGACCGGAAAAAACCCCTACGACCTCTCCTCCTCACCGGGCGCAACCTGGACCGCCTGGGTTTTTTCAGCATCCAGACGCACCTTCTGTTGGAGCCCGTGACGCCCCGGGCACCGGCCAGGAGAGGCCAGCCGTGACCCCGGGTGACCTCAAGCTGCTGGTGAATATCAACGCCCGCCGGGGCCGGGAGTCGGTGAGACCGGCGGTGGAGGCCCTGGCCGCCGCCGGGCTGCGGGTCACGGCGCTGGTGGTCAGCGACCCCCGGGCGGCGGAAGACCTCCTGCGCGCCGAGGTCGAGCGTGGCGCCCCCTGGGTGGTCGTGGGGGGCGGCGACGGCACGCTCTCGCACGCGGCGAACCTCCTGGCGGGGACGGACACGGCCCTGGGCGTGTTGCCGCTCGGCACCGGGAACACCTTCGCGCGCAGCGTGGGCGTGCCCCTCGACCTCGCCGGGGCCGCGCGGGTGGTCGCGCAGGGGCAGACGACGGCGGTCGATGTCGGGCGGGTCAACGGGCGGGTGTTTCTCAACAGCGTGGCGCTCGGGCTCTCGGCGCAGATCGCCCGCAGCCTGGACGGCGACCTCAAGCGCCGCCTGGGCCTGCTGGCCTGGCCCGCCGTGGGGGCGCGGGTGCTGGCGCGCCACCACGCACTCGACCTCACCCTCACCTACGCCGGGGGCACCCTGCGGCTGCACACCCACCAACTGCTCGTGGCGAACGGGCGGTACGTGGCCGGGCCCCTGCGCGCGGCGCCGGACGCCTCGGTGGCGGACCGGCAGCTCGACGTGCTCGTCTTCGGCAAGGGGCGGCTCGCCAGCCTGCTGCGGGCGGGCGTCGGCTGGACGCTCGGCGACCCGGCCCTGCGCTTTTCCACGGACGACCTGCGCGTGCGGACGCGGCGCGGCCGGGAATGGATCAGCGTGGACGGCGACGTGACGCTCGCCACCGCCCTGCACCTGCGGGTCGAGGCCGGGGCCCTGCGGGTGCGGGTCCCCAGGGGCTTCGACGCCCGGCGGGTCTGAGGCCGACCGGCCCGGAGTCCGGACCCTCCGGATGACCCCGCGGAGGTCGTCCACGGGTCGGAGCCTTCCCTGCCCGTGGTCCGTCGGTCACCGCGCCCGACGTGCCCGCGCACCTGGGCCACGAGGGGCCGTCCTTCCGGGAGGCGCCGGGCGCGGCCGACCCGACCTCACCGGGGCGGGAGGTGGTACAGCTCGATCCCGAGCGCGCTGCGGGCCGGAAATCCCTTCCAGTACGTGTCGTCCTGCTTCGGCGTGCCGTCGGGGTTGCGGCTGTACTTCCCGTCCCCGGCGACGGGCGTGGGCACGTTCAGGTACGCGGCGGCCCCGGCGTCTCCCTTGAGGCGGCTGTTCAGGAAGGCCGTCACGAAGTGCGCGTTGAGGTCTTGCAGGCGCTCCATGTCCCAGGCGGGCTCGGCGTAGTGGGCGTACTCCTCGGGGCTTTTCAGGCTCGCCGCCGGGGGCGGGTTGGGCGCGACGTTGTGGCGGGCGTTCTGGTAGACGAGCATGAAACGGTCGGCGTTCACCGCGTTCTCGAAAAGCGACTTCACCCCGCCCGCGTAGCCCGACACGTCGTCGTGGTCGCCCACGATGAACAGGGTCGGCACCCGCAGGCCGCCCAGCCCGGCGGCGTCCCAGAAGCCGAAGCTGGCCGCGTTGTTGATCCCCGCCGCGCGCGCGGCAGCGTCCCCGCCCCAGGGCGCGAAGGCCACGACTGCCTTGAGGCGCGGATCGACCCGGTAGGCCCCCACCGCCCGGGAGGCGAGCGCCCCGCCCGGCACAAACCCGAGAACCTGGGAGGCGAAGCCCGCCCCCGCGAAGTTGAGCGCCCCGTAGCCCCCCATGCTGTAGCCCACCACCGCCGTGTTGTTCGCGTCCACCAGCCCGCGCAGGAAGCTGTTCCCCGCCGTGGAGAGGGCCGCAAGGGCGTCGAGCACCGCCTGGTCGTCGGGCGCGCGGTTGAGCAGCGTGCTGGCAAAGGCCACCTTGTCGGCGTGGGTGCTGTCGGTGTGGTCGATGGAGGCGACGACGTACCCCTTGCTCGCCAGGTTCTCGGCGAGGCGGCTCATCAGGTAGCGACTCCCTGGGTAACCGTGCGAGAAGATGACGAGCGGGTACGGACCACCCTGGGCGGTGGGCGCGGCGCCCCGCGTGGCCCGGCCCGGGAAGGTGAAGGGCACCACGGGCCGCTGCGGGTTGCCGGGCCCGCTCCCCAGCGCGTCGCGGTACTCGGTGGTCTGCGCCTGCCCGGCGGCCAGGGCGGCGGGGTACCACACCTCCACGGTGAGCGGGCGGTCGTAGCGCGGCAGGGGACTGGGCGCCGGGGACGCACCCCCTTGGGTCTGGGCCGTCGCCCGCGCGATGTCCGGCACGTCCCGCCGCACGAGCGTCAGGGTCCGCACCCCCACCGCGTGCGGGCCGCGCGCACTCAGCTCGGGCGCGTCCGGGCGGGGGCCGCCGGGGGCAACCGGGCCGGAGGCGGTGGGCGCGGCGGACTGGGCCAGGGCCCCGCCGCCCAGGGCGAGCAGCGAGGACAGGGCCAGCAGACAGGAACGCGGGGACAAGGCGGGCATGGGTGGACCTCCGGGAGGGGCGAGGGGAGGAGCGGGCCGGGGCGGGCCGACTCGGCCGACGAGGCCAGCGGGACTCGGCCGCCGGTCTGCGGGTGGGTTGCAGGTGCCCGGGCAGCATACACCGGCCCTGGGGCGACCCGGGAACTTCGTCGGCCCGGCCCGGGTACGATCACCCATGTCGCCTTCCCGGGTCGCCCGCCCCCTCGCCACGCTGCTGGCCCTGGCCTCGGGGGCGTGGGCCCCCCTCGCCTGGCGGCGGGTCCGCGCCTTCACCCCGCTGCTGCCCGGCGACGCGCCCGGCGAGGTCAGCGTCATCATCCCCGCCCGCGACGAGGCCGGAAACATCGGCCCCTGCGCGCGGGGCTGGCTGGCCCAGACCCACCCGCCGCAGGAGGTCATCGTGGTGGACGACGGCTCGGCGGACGGCACCGCCGAGGAGGCCCGGGGCGTGCCTGGCGCCCGCCTGCGCGTCCTGTCGGCGCCCCCGCTGCCGCCGGGGTGGGCGGGCAAGGTCCACGCCCTGCACGTCGGGGCTCAGGAGGCGCGGGGCGAGTGGCTGCTCTTCACCGACGCCGACATGCGCGCCCGGCCGCCGCTGCTGGCCCGCGCCCTGGCGACGGCGCGGCACCACGGGTTCGATCTCGTCACCTGCTCGGGCACCCAGGCCCGCCCCACCCTGGCCTGGCGGATGCTGTGGCCGGTCGGCGGCCTGCTGGTGATGGCGGCCAGCGCCCCCGACGGGCGGGCGCGGTACGCGCTGGGCGTCGGGCATTTCCTGCTGGTGCGCCGCGCGGCCTTCGAGGCGGTGGGCGGCTGGGCCAGCCTGCGGGCCTCGGTGGGCGAGGACGTGGACTTCGCCACCCGCCTGCGCGACCACGGCTCCCGGGTCGCCGCCGTGGAGGGGGAGGGGCTGCTCCACACCGCCAGCCTGGCGAACGCCCCCGAACTGCTGGCGAGCTTTCGCAAGAGCTTCTACGGCTCGGCCATCGTGAGCACCCCGCAACTGCTGACGGGCGGGCTGTGGCTGCTCGCCCTCGGGGGCCTGCCGCCCGTGCTGGCCGCCCTCGGCCTGCGGCGGCGGGACCGCGCCCTGACCGCCTGGGCACTCGCGGCCTGGGGCCTCCAGGCCCTGGGGCGCCGGCTCTTCGACCACCGCCTGGGGGTGCCCGCCGCCTACGCGCTCACCGCCCCGCCCGCCTGGGCCGCCTACGGGGGAATGCTGCTCGACGCCGGGTTGCGCCGGGTCACCCGCCGCCCCGCCCTCTGGAAGGGCCGCGACCGGCCCGCGGGCTGAACGTTCGCGGGTACGGGGCCGCCCGACCCCCCGTACCCGCGAACGTTCAGCCCGGTCCGGAGACGGTGGGTGCTCCCGGGCGTGCTCGCCCTGCTGGGCGCCCTTTCCCTCGCCCACGCCCCCTGCGCCGGCAGCTTGTCCCGCGCCGGGGTGGGGTGGTGCCCGGCGGCGGGGACGGCGCCCATGCCCGTCGCCTGCGTGCCCCGCCCATAGGGGGGCAGGCGGGCCGAAGGGGGCGGCGCTATCCTGGGGCGTGCCCGTCACCGCCCTGTACAACTGGTTTAACGCGCACGACACCGAGCGGCGTTACCTCAGCGAGGCGACCGGGGCGGAGGGCGACCGCCGCGATCCCTACGAGCGCGACCGGGCGCGCATCATCCACTCCAGCGCCTTTCGCCGCCTCCAGGGCAAGAGCCAGATTTTCGCGGCGGGGTGGTCGGGCTTCTTGCGCACCCGGGTCACGCACGCGATGGAGGTCGCGCAGATCGCCCGCGCCATCGCCACCAACCACGGCCTGCCGGGCGGGCTCGCCGAGGCGGCGGCGCTCGCGCACGACCTCGGGCACCCCCCCTTCGGGCACAACGGGGAGGAGGCCCTGAACGCCTGCATGCGCCCCTACGGCGGCTTCGAAGGCAACGCGCAGACCTACCGCATCCTGACCCGGCTCGAACCCCTCACCACCCGGCACCCGGGCGTGAACGTCACGCGGGCGACGCTGCTGGGCGTGCTGAAGTACCCCGGCGGGCGCGGCGGGGTGCCCGCGATGTATGAGGACGACGCCCGGCTCGACGGCGGCTGGCTGTACGGGGAGACGGCGCTCGGCGACGACCACCTCCCGCGCAGCGTGATCTGCCAGATCATGGACTGGGCGGACGACATCGCCTACAGCCTGCACGACCTGGAGGACGGCATCCGCAGCGGCCTGCTCTCGCACCACGCGCTCGTGACGGGCGAGGCGGTCTGCCGGGTGACCGAGCGGGCGCGGCGGGCCCACGGGGAACTCGACGAGGCGTTCGTGGGGCCGGTACTGCGCCTTTTGCACGCCCGGCTCGACGACGGGGCGAGCATCGCGCCCGCCACCGCCCGGGTGCGCGAGGTGGAGGCGGCGTATGTGAACCGCTTCGTGACGGCCACCCGGATCGAGGCGCACGGCACGCCGCACAGCGCCTTCGACCTCACGCTCGCGCTGCCGCCGGAGGTGCGGCTGGAGTGCGCGGTCCTCAAGGCGATCACGCAAGAACTCATCTTGCGCGACCAGCGCACCGGGGTCTACGCCCGGCAGGCCACCGGCACGGTCACCGACCTCTTCGGCCTGCTGCTGGAGACGGCGGTGGGTGACCTCGACGACGTGCGCGCGGCCGTGCTGCCCCGCGAGGTGCGCGCGAGCCTGCTGCACAGCGCCTCGGAAGCGGCCCGCGCCCGGATCGTGTGCGACTTCATCGCCGACATGACGGACGCGCAGGCCACCCAGTACCACCAGCGCCTCTTCGGCGCCCCGCAGAGTTCGCCCTTCGCGCCGCTGTAGGACCGGGCGCAACCTGCCGCGCTTTCCAACCCAGGTCCCTGAAAGGTCGGCGGGAGGCTGCTAGGGTGGGGCCGCCTTGACCCGCCGTGCGAAGACCCCCTCCACCCCCGCGTCCGCCCCCCCCGAGCCCGTCACCTTCGTCGTCCCCGCCCTGGTGACGTGGGGGCGCAGCGGCGGGCGGCCCGACCCCACCGCGCCGCGCCGGGCGAAGCTGGTGGGCTACTACACCCGGGGCGCGACCCCCAACCACACGCGGCTGCGCGAGTACCTGGCCTGGAAGGATCACGTCCGCGCCCACGCGCCCCCCGCCCTGCGGCGGCTGCGCCCGGTGGACGAGGCGAGCCGGGTGAGGCTCGACGTGGTGTGCTACTTCGCCAACCGCACCCACGCCGACCCGGAGAACGTGAGAAAGGCGCTGGTGGACGCCCTGTTCCCGGGAGGCGACAAGTGGGTCTACGGCGCCCACGACCACCCGCGCTACGACGCCGCGCGTCCCCGCGTGGAGGTGACCGTCACCCTCTTCGCGGGGGCCGCAGCGGTCAAGGCCCGACCGTCCCCTTCCGCGCCAGAGGCCGCCCCGGTCCCGCCGAAAAAGGAAACGCCACCCCGCCCGGTCACACCGGCCGTGACGGCACGCCAGGGGAAAACCGCCCAGCCGCCGAAGAAGACCCCGCCAACACCCTCCGGCCGTGCGGACACGGGGCGCGGGACGCAGAAGGGCGCCGGGAAGAAGACCCCGGCCCCCCCCCGGCGCCCGGGGCTGTGGGAGACCCTGGAGGCGTGGGCCGCCCGCCTGAGCGGCCAGCCGGAGAGGGAAACCGGACGACCGGGCACGCGCCGCAAGTAGGGAGGGCCCTCTTCGCGCATTCAAACCTGATTCCAACCTCCTCCCCGCTACGCTGGGGGCAGTTCCCCGAGCCCAGGAGGAAGGCATGAGCGTCGCCGACCACACCCCGCTGACCCAGGACCGACCTCCCGGCCGACGTCCGAACCGTTCCCGTCACGCGCGGGCTCGGGGCTAGGGGACGGGCGAGTGGGGGCCTTTCTCCCGACGCGCCGGGGGCAGCCGCCGTGGCCCCGGGTCCCACGGTGTGTACACGGGGAGGCGGGGGCCAGGTGCTCCCGCCTTCTCGTCGGTCGGCGAGGACGCAGGCGGGGCGACCCCCCTCCCCCCATCCGATGGGGTCAGGCGGGGCGGCCTCCCTGTCCGAAGACGTCTTGCAGGAAGGCGAGTTTCTCGAGGTCGTGGTGGCCCTGGCCGCCCTCGTGGCGGTTGAAGGGGAACTCGACGATGCGTTTCTCACCCGCGTAGTGGTTGTAGGCGGCGTAGACGGTGCTCGGCGGGCACACGTCGTCCATCAGGGCCACGCTGAACAGGGCCCGGGCCCGGGCGCGCGCCGCGAAGTGCATCCCGTCGAGGTGCGCGAGGGTGCGCCTGACCTCGGGGAGGGCGTCCCGGTGGACGCGCAGGTAGCCCGCGACCTCGGCATAGGGCGGGGAGTCGGTGAGGCGAATCGCCCGCTCGAAATGGCACAGGAAGGGCACGTCGGGCAGGCACGCGGCGACCCCCGGGACCAGCCCGGCGGCGACGAGGGCGAGGCCGCCACCCTGGCTGGTCCCGGTGACGGCCACGCACGAGGGGTCAATCCCGGGGTGGGCCAGGGCGGTCTCCACGGCGCGCACGGCGTCGGTGTAGAGCCGGCGGTAATAGGAGGTGTGGGGGTCGCGGATGCCCTGGGTCAGGAAACCCGGAGAGTGGGGCTCGCCGCCCGCCCCGGGGTCGGGGGTGTCGCCCCGGCGCCAGCCGCCGCCCTGGCCGCGCGTGTCCATGACGAGGTGGGCGTACCCCGCCGAGGCGTAGAGCAGCCACTCATGCGCCGAGCCCCGCCCGCCCCCGTACCCCAGGAACTCGACCACGCACGGCACCCGGTCCTCGCGCCGCCGGGGCAGGACCAGCCAGGCCCGGACGGGCGAGCCCCCCGCCCCGCCGAACGTCACGTCGAACGCCTCGACGGTGGCGAGGGGCACGTCCGCCGCCTCGAAGCGTGGCCCGGGCGCCGCGGCGCGGGCCTCCTCCAGCGTCCGGGTCCAGAAGGCGCCGAACCCGGGCGGCTCCTCGCGCTCGGGGCAGTAGGTGCGCAGTTCGCTTTCGGGCAGGTCGAAGAGGGCCACGCCCCCCATTTTGCCCGGTGGCGCCGGGGCCGGGCCCGCGGTACCCTCCCCCGGAGATGTGAGACGTGAGAAACCTCCTAGCATTTCATGAACCTTCACGGGAAGATAAGCCATGACCCATCGCCCGCTCTTCTCCAGCCCCCGGCCGACGTCGAGCGGCCGCGTCATGGTGACCGTGCTCGTGACCGCAGGGGTGCTGTACGTGCTGTCGCCGGCGGCCCGCCCGGGCGTGTGCGCGGCGGTGCCTGTGCTGCTCGCCATGCTGCCCGCCGCGCTGGCCGGGGCCGTGTGCCGGGTAGCCCTCGACCTGCTGGAGGGGCCGCGCGGCGGCGGGGCGCGCGAGCCGTGGCCGCTTTTCCTGAGCGCCCTGCTCCTGCTCGGCGCGGTGGGCTGGATGGTGGGCAACGGCTGGCGTCTGGTGGAGACCGCGCCCCTGGCGGGCGGCGTCTGGGAGGGGGTGCTCGCCCTGCTGCTGCCGCTGGCCGCCCTGGGGGCCGTGGTGCTCGCCGCGCGGGCGGGCTACCGCGACGGGGCCGAGCAGACGCTCAGCCTCGGCGACCTGCGGCGGGAGCGCGTGTGGAGCCCGGTGCCGGTGACCCGCCCTCCCCAGAGAAAGGCCCGCTGACCGGGACCGGGCGACCCGGCTCCCCGAGTCACCGGCCCGGAGAGGAGGCCCCGCCCGGTCCGGCGGGGCCTGTGCTGTTGTGCCGGGCGCCTCTCCGGCGAGCGGGGCGACGCCTCCCCCGTTCCGGCCCGCGGTCTAGGCCGGGGCCCGCTCCGCGCGCTCGAAGGCGACCCGCACGCTGCTCGCCGCCGCCTCCAGAAGCTGGCGGTCGGCGGCGCTCCACGGCCGGGGACGCAAGCGGGCCGCGAGGTACACGTGGGGCACGTCGTCCACCCGCCCCAGGGGCAGGGCGGCGACCGTCCGCACGCCGAGGTCCGCCAAGGGGCCCCCCGTCAGGTCGTCCACGAAAAGGGGCGCCCCGCGGCTCAGCACCCGCTCGGTGAGGCTGCCCGGCGGCACCCCCTGGCGGGCGGTGTGCAGCAGGGCGCCGGGCACCCCGGGGGCGTGCCAGACCGTGCGGGCGGCCACCCGGCCCTCCCCGGCGGCGGCGAGCGCCACCCAGTCGAGCCCCGCCTGCCGCGCGACGTGCTCGGCCGTGAGCCGCGCCGCCTCGACCGGCAGGAGGTCGACCTCCAGCGAGGCGAGCAAGACGGCGAGCGTCTCGGTGTGCGCCCGGTTCTCGGTGAGGTCGCGCAGGGCCCGCTCGCGCACGGCGACCTCGCGCTCGAGCTCGCGGCGGGTGCGGCGCAATTCCAGCTCGTCCACGACCATCGCCGCGAGTTCACGCAGCACGGCCCGGTCCTCCCCGCGCAGCTCGCGCGGCTCCGGGCTCACCACGCACAGCGTGCCCAGGCGGTCCCCGTCGGGCGTGATCAGGGGCGCTCCCGCGTAGAGGTGGATGTGGGGCGCGCCCGTCACCATCGGGTGGTCCCGGAAGCGCGGGTCCTCGTGGGCGTTCTCGACGACCGTCACGTCATCCGAGAGGATCGTCCAGGCGCAAAAGGAATGCTCGCGCGGGGCCTCGGTGCTCCCGGTGCCGTGGATCGCCTTGCCCCACTGGCGGTGCTCGTCCACGAAGTTGACGATGGCGATGGGCACCCGCAGCGTCCGCGCGGCGACGCGCACGATCCGGTCGAAGGCCTCCTCGGGCAGGGTGTCGAGCACCTCGTAGCGCCACAGCGCCCGGAGGCGCTCGCGCTCGTTCGCGGGGAGGGGGGGGTGCAGGCTCCGGGTCACCGGTCTCCCCACTCTAGCGGGCACAGCGTGATGCGGGCCGTGATCCCGCCCCCCGGCGTCCAGATCGGGCCCGGTGCCCCCGTGCCGCGCGGCGCGGGCGCCCGCCCACCCGCAGAGGTCACACCTCCCGGACGGCGGGTAGGAGAAGGTGGAAGGTGGTGCCCGCGCCGGGGGTGCTCTCGGCCCAGATGCGGCCCCCGTGCCCCTCGACGATCTTCTGGCAGATGGCGAGCCCCAGCCCGGTGCCCTCGTAGCGGTCGCGGGTGTGCAGGCGCTGGAACATCCCGAAGATGCGCTTCAGGTACGCCTGCTCCATCCCGATGCCGTTGTCGGCGACCCGCACGTGCCAGTGCCCGCCCTCCCGCTCGGCGAGGACGCGGACCAGCGGGGGCACGTCCGGGCGGCGGAACTTCAGCGCGTTGCCGATCAGGTTCTGGAAGACCTGGGCGAGCTGCCGCGCGTCCCCGGAGACGGTGGGCAGCTCGTCCGCCTCCACCCGGGCGCCCGCGCCGCGCACCGCCGCGCCCAGGGCCTCCAGCGCGTCTCCCACGGCCCCGGCGAGGGGCACGGGCCGCGGCGCGGGTGACCCGGCGCCCAGGCTGGCGTAGGCCAGGAGGTCGTCCACCAGGGTCTTCATGCGGGTGGCCCCGCCCGTGATGAAGCCCAGGTAGCGCCGGGCGCCCCCGGGCAGGTCTTCGCCGTACTTGCGCTCGAGCAGCCCGGCGTAGCTCACGACCGTGCGCAGCGGCTCTTGCAGGTCGTGGGCGGCCACGAAGGCGAACTGTTCGAGGTCGCGGTTGCTGCGCGCGAGTTCCTCGTTCGAGCGCCGCAGCGCCGCCTCGGCCTCCTGCCTCTCGGTCACGTCCCGGAAGGTCACGACGACCCCCTCCGTCTCCCCCGAGGCCCCCCGCAACGGGGTGGTGGTGTACTCGACCGGGAAACTCGTGCCGTCCTTGCGCCAGAAGACCTCCCCGTCCACCCGCCGGACCCGCCCGTCCACCCGCGCCGCCTGGATCGGGCAGGCCTCCTCGGGGTACGGGGTGCCGTCCGCCCGGGCGTGGTGGATGAGGGCGTGCTGGGGCCGGCCCAGCATCTCCTCCAGCCCGAACCCCGTCAGGGCGAGCGCGGCGGGGTTGGCGAAGGTCGTGTGCCCGCGCAGGTCGAGGCCGAAGATGCCCTCCCCGGCCGAGTCGAGGATCTGGCGGTTGAGGGCCTCGAGCCGGGCGTTGCGGTCCGAGAGGGCCCGCTCGGCGGCCTTGCGGTCGCTCAGGTCGAGGACGTAGGCGACCAGCGCGTCCCCGGGAGCGCCCGCCCGGGTCACGGCCACGAGGACGGGCAGCCGGGTGCCGTCCGCAAGCAGGTATTCCTTCTCGTAGGGGTCGCTGTGGCCGCGCTCCCGGGCCTGACGGATCGCGCGCTCGTCGGCCGGAAGCCACTCGGGCGGGGTGAGGGAGAGCCAGTTGACCCGCCCGGCCGCGAAGTCCTCGCGGGGAGCGCGGATCAGGCGCAAAAAGGCGTCGTTCACGTACGGGAGCCGCCCCGCCGCGTCCCCGATCACCACGCCGATGGGGTTGGCGTCGGCGAGGCGGCGAAAATGCGCCTCGCTCTCGCGCAGCCGGGTCTCGGCGCGAACCTGCTCGGTCACGTCGCGGCTGGATTCGAGCACCGCGAACTCGCCGGGACGGTCTCCCGGCAGCAGGACGTGGCGCGAGTCCACGACGACCTCCCGCCCACCTTTCGTCGTGTGGGTCAGTCTCCCGCGCCACTCGCCGCGTTCGCGCAGCCGCGCCCCGAAGGCCGCCGCATCCAGGCCGTCCCCCCACCGGGTGCCCAGCAGCGTGTGGGGGACCTGCCCGAGCGCCTCCGCCCGGGAAAAGCCGTACAGCTCCTCGGCGGCGCGGTTCCAGAAGGTGACGCCGCCGCCCAGGGTCCAGACGACCACCGCGTCGTTCGTCAGCTCCAGCAGCTCGGCCTGGTGCCGGGCGGTCTCCTCGGCCTGGCGGTGGCGGGTGAGGTCGCGCGAGACGGCGAAGAGCCGCTCGACCCTTCCGTCGGCGCCGCGCACCGGGCCGACCGTGACCTCCCACCACTTCGGGGTGCCCCGGAAGGTGGGGCAGTACCCCTCGAAGCGCCCGGTCCGCCCCTCCCGCGCGGCGGCGACGGCGGCTTCCAGGGCGGGCCGGGTCTCCTCGGGCCAGAGGGAGGGCCACAGGACGTGCTCGCACACCTGGAAGTCGTCGAGCTCCATCACCTGCCGCCCGCCCTCGTTCATGTCGAGCAGGTGCGCGCCGAGGTCGAGGACTTTAATGCAGTCGGCGCTCGCGTCCACGATCTGACGCAGCAGCGCGAGGTCTTCGGGGCCCACGTCCATGCCGTCGCGGGTGGCCGGGCGATCTGCGGGGGAAGACACGGGCTCATGCTAGAGCGTTTCTTGGGGAAGCGGGGTCTCCCCGCCCCCACCCCGCCCCGCCAGAGTAAGGTGGAGGGGTCCCAACCACAACCGATCCGGTGAAGTCGGAGGGTAGCCCCGGTCCACGGGCGGGCGGACCGGGGTCTTCTACGCCGGACATCGGGGGCCGGGCGTCAGGCGGGGGCCTCCTCCTCCCCGCGCCAGTCGCCCAGGACGGTGCTCAGCACGTCGCTCACCGTCACGACGCCGAGCAGCACGCCGTCCTCGCCGATCACCGGCAGCCCGTAGACCTCCGCCTCCAGCATCCGCTCCATCGCGCGGTGCATCGGGGCACTCCCCAGGACGTACCCGCTCGGCGGGCGCATCAGGTCGCGCACCGAGCGGCCCGCCAGGACCGGCGGAGCTTCCGGGGCGCTCCCCACGTGGTCCAGTTCCTCCCGCTCGGCCTCGGCCTCCAGGTCGCGGGCGTGGACCACCCCGACGAGGTGTTCGCCCTCCAGCACGGGCAGGACGTGCCGCCCCGTCTCGCGCAGGCGCCGCAGGGCCTCTTCGGCCGGCACCTGCGCCGTCACGGTCAGGACCTCCCGCTTCATATGCTGGGCCACGCTGCCCCAGGTCAGGCGCGGGCGGCGCACCTCGGCGCGCAGCACGTCTTTGCGGGTGAGCATCCCCGCCAGCGTCCCGTTCTTGTCCAGCACCGGCAGGCCGCCCACCCGCCCCGCCAGCATCCGGGCGACCGCCGGGCGCAGGTCCTCGCCCACGCGGGCGGTGAGGACGGGCGAGTGCATCACGTCCTGCACGCGCATCCTCCCCACCTGCGCGGTGAAGGCCCAGGGGTCGCGCAGCCGGGGCAGCCCGCGCCGCACGTCCCCGGCGGTCACGATGCCCACGAGGCGGCCCCCGTGCAGCACGGGCAGGCGCCGCAGGCCGAGGCGATCCATCTTCACCACGGCGGCGGGCAGGGGCTCGTGGGCGGGGACGCTCACCACCTGGGGACTCTTGACCTCCGCGACCGTCACGCTCATCGTCTGCGCCTCCTGGGGGAAGGCTCGGGCGGCGGCATTACGGGAGCGTTACCCCGCCCGGCCCCCCGAGCATACAGAGGGCCGGCCGGAAGCTTCGGGCGCTCTCCCGGCACCCCCTCCGGGGAAGGACAGGGGGGGCCGCAGGTGAACGGGTGGAAAGCGCCGGAACCGGTTTCGCGCTACCATCTGCGGCGCCTTTCGCCCCCGACCCCACCGGACGGGGCGCAGGCCCCACGCGGGGCGCCCGTCCCCGACGCCCACCTCTCCCCTCCCCCGCCCCGCGCCGGGGCTGAACCCTGCGAACGACCCATGCCCAGACACTCCCCGCCGAAGATGCCCAGATACACCGACGAGATTCCCGAGGGGCTGGCGACGGCCGATCAGCTCCGGGCCCAGGGCCTGAAGCCCGGCACCACCGCGCCGGTCGCCCTGCTGGAGTACAGGGGGCCGGGCCGCAGCGGCGTCTGCGGCCTGTTCGAGCGCGCGGCGGCGCGGCCAGCCGGGGGACGGGACGGTGTGGCCTGAGCCTGCTTTCCGGCCGGATGACGGAAGCCGGGCGGTTTCCTAGGACCCTGGCCCGGAGGGAGCCCGACCCGGGGCCTGGCCGGTCAGCCGGTAAAACGCGTGGGGGCGCCAACGCCGCACCACCGCCCGGGCGGGCGGCAGCATGTGCCAGCGGACCGGCAAGTGATCCACCACCAGGCCCATCGTCCGCTTGAACAGCATCAGGGAGGCGTGTTCCGGGGTCTCCAGCCCGTTGACGAAGGTGTGGACGCCGGGCGTGCGGCGGCACAGCATCGCCACCTCGAAGTTCAGCAGGGTGGGGAGGTTGCTCGGCAAGGCCCACGAGGCGTAGTAGACCTCCCCGGCGTACGCCACCCCGTCCACGACGTACGCGTCCCCGTACCCCCCGAGCCGCCCGTCGATCAACCCCGCCAGCACGCACCAGTGCCGCCCCCGGGCGTAGTGCCGCAGCTTGTCCGCGTAGGCTGCGCGGGAGGGCGGGGCCCGGTGCCCCGTGCGCGCGAGACTGTCCCGGACGAGCTCGTGGCCCTGCTCAGCGAGCAGCCCCAGGTCGGTCAGTTGCACCAGACGCACCCGCTGGCGGGCCCCCCGCAGGCAACTGCGCCGCCGCCGCTGGAGACTGAACTCGTCGTAGCGGGCGAGGTCGGGCGGGCGAATGATCGGGAGCGTCCCGTTGGCGGCGCCCGCGTCCCCGGGGCGCAGCACCGCCCGGTGCCCCCAGCCCCAGGGGGGCGCCGCCCGCGCCTCGTCCAGACTCAGGCGGCGGAGCAGATGTACGGGCTGGTAAAAGCCCCGGGCGCCCACCTGCTCCCAGTGCACCCCGCCGCGCAGCACGACCTGCGCCCCCTCGGCGCGGCGCGCGGCGGCGAATTCGGCCTCCGTGACGGACACGAGGGCGGCCTCGGCGATGTCCCTCATCGCTTCTCCTTCAGCCCGCCGGACCCCGCGGGGGGGCCATCTTGCGGGCCGTGACCTAGAGCGTCGGCCGGGGCGGCGCGGCCTGCCCGATCAGCCGGTAGTACGAGTTGGGGCGCCGACTCTGGACCAGGGCCCGCACGGGGGGCAGCATGTGCCAGCGCAGCGGCAGGTGGTCCACGACGAACCCCATCGCCCGCTTGAACTGCATGACCCGGGGGGCCTCGGGGGTCTCCAGCCCGCTCACGTAGGTGTGGACGCCCGGGGTGCGGCGGGCCAGCATGACGAATTCGAAATTCAGCAGGGTGGCGATGTTGCTGGGCACCGCCCACGCGGCGGAGTAGCTGTCCTGAGCGTACGCCACCCCGTCCACGACGTACCCGTCGATGTAGCCCCCCAGCCGCCCGTCGATCAGCCCCGCGAGCACGCACCAGTGCCGTCCCCGGTCGTATCGCCGCAGGCCGCTCAGGTACGCCTCCCGGGAGGGCGGGGCGCGGTGCCCGGTGCGGGTGAGGGTGTCGGTGACGACCGCGTGGCCCTCCTCGGCGAGCCGCTCCGAGCCCGTGAGCTGCACCACGCGCACCTGCTGGCGGGCCCCCCGCAGGTAGTTGCGCCGCCGCCGCTGAAGGCTGACCTCGTCGTAGCGGGCCAGGTCGGGCGGGCGAACGACGGGCAGGGTGCCGTTGGCGGCGCCCGCGTCCTCGGGGCGCAGCACCGCCCGGTGGCCCCAGGACCAGCGCGGCGCCGCCCGCGCCTCGTCCAGACTCAGGCGGCGGAGCAGATGCACGGGCTGGTAAAAGCCCGGCGCGCCCATCCGCACCCAGGCCACCCCGCCCTGGAACACCACCCGCGCGCCCTCGGCCCGGCGGGCAGCGGCGAGTTCGGCCTCCGTGACGGGGACGAATGCGGCCTCGGCCAACTCTCTCATCGTTCCTCCTCATGGGCCGGGGCTCCTGGCGGCCCGGCGATTGGCGACGGCGGCCTAGCGGCTGGCCTCCCGCACGACGCCCTCCACCACGTCGGCGACCTGCTCCAGGTCCTCCGGCGTGAGGGTCGGGTGCACGGGGAACATCAGGGAGGTCTCGCCGAGGTCCCGGGCGACGGGGAGGCGGGTGCGCGGACCCAGCCCGGCCCGCACGAAGGCCTGTTCGAGGTAGATCTCCGAACACGACCCGCTGAAGCACGGCACCCCGCGCGCCGTGACCTCGGTCATGAGGCGGTCGCGCGACCAGCCCCCTTGCAGGCGATCCGGGCGCACGTAGGCGTAGAACTTGTACTGCGCGTGCTCCATCCCGGCGGGGACCTCGGGCACGCGCAGGGCGTCCAGGGCCCGGAAACGCCGCGCGAGCACCGCCGCGTTCTCCCGGCGCCGCCGCGACCACTCGGGCAGCTTGCGCAGTTGCAGGCGACCGATGGCGGCCTGCACCTCCAGCATCCGCCAGTTGGTGCCGAACGACTCGTGCAGCCAGCGGAAGCCCGGCGGGTGCTCGCGCTCGTACACCGCCGCATAGCTCTTGCCGTGGTCCTTAAACGCCCACGCCTTTTTCCACACGTCCTCGTCGTTCGTGACGATCAGGCCGCCCTCGCCGCCCGTCGTGATGATCTTGTCCTGGCAGAACGAAAAGCAGCCCACGTCGCCGAAGGTGCCCACCGGGCGGCCCCGGTAGGTCGCCCCGTGCGCCTGGGCGCAGTCCTCGATCACGAACAGCCCGTGCTCGCGCGCCAGGTCGAGGATCGGGCCCATCTCGCAGGGCCAGCCCGCGAGGTGCACGGCGATGATCGCCCGGGTGCGCGGCGTGATCACCCGCGCGACGGTCTCGGCGGTCAGGTTGCCGCTGTCCGGGTCCACGTCGGCGAGGACGGGCACGGCGCCGCGCATCACCGCCGCGCTCGCCGAGGCGATAAAGGTGCGCGGCGTCGTGACCACCTCGTCCCCCGCGCCCACCCCGAGGGCGTACAGCGCCAGTTCGAGCGCCACCGTCCCGTTGTGCAGCGCGACCGCGTGGCGCATCCCCAGCGCCCCGGCGTACTCCCGCTCGAACTCCCGGCCCTCGGTGCCGGTCCAGTAGTTCACCCGGCCGGAGGCGAGCACCCGCGTCACCGCCTGGGTCTCGTCTTCCCCGAAGGAGGGCCACGGGGCGAACGGCCGCTCGGTCCTGTTCCTGGTGCTGGCTGTCATAAGACCTCCCCTCGTCTTTCCCTGCGACCCTTCCGACCCTGCCGCTCACAGGGAGACGGACGGCCGGACCGGGCGGCGGTAGCCCGGAAAGAACCCCGCGCCCCCGCTCGGTACCCCCCGGCGCTCACACAGGGCGCGGTACCGCGGCCCGTCCACCACCCATTTCCACAGCCGAAAGACGTGAAACCGCTTGGAAAAGCCCGCCTTGAAATGGAAGAGCGAGTCCTCCTCTCCGCCCAGGCCGCCGCCGAGATGAAACACCCCGGCCCGGCGTTCCCCCGCCCACAGCCGCACCGTGTCGAACAGCAGCTTCGTGGGCGCCAGCCTCAGGAACTCACAGCGGGTGCCGCCGAGGTGGTACTGAACGATGCCCCGCGAGCGGGTAAAGATTCCGGCGCAGATCATCCGCCCCTCCAGAAAGCAGCCGAACAGGTGGGCCTCGTAGTCCCCGGCCCCGAACAGGCGGTCGAAGTAGCGCCGGTCGAAGAAGTAGCCCGGGCCCGCCCCGACCCGCCGCATGGTGTCGTGGTAGATCTCCATGAAGTCGTCGGTGAACCCCCCGGGCGAGATCTCGCGGCACTCCACCCCCGCCCGCCTCAGGCGGTTGATGCCCGTCCGGTGGTTTTCCCGGTAGAGCGAGCGCTGCCGCTCCGGGGACGTGGACAGGTCGATGGAGACCGTCCGGCCCACGTCATGGACCTCGCCCAGCCCCGCGAGCACGTGGTGGTTGTTCAGCAGGGGATGGAGCCGCGAGAAGACGGCGACCACCCGCTGGTCGGTGAAGAAGTCCGTCAGGTCGGCGTGGAAGCGCGCGTGGTCCCGGTCCGTCAGGCGCTCGAAATTCGCCACCGGACCGGCGTAGCCGTACACCGAGGTCACGTCACGCCAGTCGGGGCGTCCCGCCCCCGGCGGGTCCACCGGGCGCAGGAGGACCGGCAGCAGGATGCGCGACTCGCCCTCCCCCGAGCACAGGAGGTAGCCCTGTTCGCCCTCCTGAAGCACGTTCTCGGTGTAATCGGCGGTGTGGTACACGTCGTACTCGACCGTGGAGAGCGCCGCTCTCCAGGCCGCCTTGTCGCTCAGGCCGATCACCTGCATGGACCGTTCCTCAACGCCCTTTCCGGGGCCGGGCGCCTGACCTGCCCATCCTACTTCGTCCCGGCCTTCGAGGCGCTGGGCTGGAGGGCGGGCCTGCGCCCGGCCCCCGCGCCCGCCCGCCCGGACGCGGCGGGAAGCTGGTAGGTCTGCCCGTCCTCCACCAGCGACTGCAAGATCGCGTCGTTCACGAGGGTGTACTTGACCCCGCCGATCTCGATGTAGGCCCCGGTGTAGGGGGGAAACCAGAAGGCGCGGACCTTGCGCCCCACGTCGTCACCCTCCTCCACCCGTTTCATCGCCTCCATCTGGGCCCGCGAGACGTACCGGCCACCCTCGTTGCTCTCGGAGGGGAGCAGGCCGAACCTCAGCACCCGCCTCATCACCTTTTTGTAGAGCGCGAGCATGAACGCCTGGCTCTTGGCCTCCAGGGTGAGGGCCGTCTCCTCCTCGGAGTCGATGCTGAAGGAAAACCGCTCGATGATCCGGCCCGTGTCGATGCCCCGGTCGATGTAGTGGGCGGTCACCGACCACGCGTCGAGGGCGTCGAGGATCGCCAGGTTGTACCCGGCCGTTCCCTTGTACTCGGGCAGCGGGGCGGGGTGAAAGTTGACGATCCCGGAGCGGGGGTGGCCCAGCAGCGGGGGCTTGATCTTTTTCCAGTAGACGAACGAGACGGCCACGTCGAGGTCCAGCAGGCCGTCCCCGATCAACCGGCAGACCTCCTCGAGGCTGAACAGCGGAAGGCCGAGCCCGGCGGCGACGGCGGCGGTGGGCGAGTTGGCAATGTGGGAGTCCGTGACCACCCCGACGACCTCGAAGCCGTTCGCCACCGACCACTCCAGGGCCCGCGCGGCGGCCGGTTTGCGGCCCATAAACAGCATCTTCATCGCTCACTCCCCCGGAAATACTCCATCGTGGCCTGCCCCTCCTGAGAGATGCCCTCGCGCCGCAGCACCTGGCGCACCGTCCGGCCCAGAATCCGGAGGTCGAGCCGCAGGCTGGGGTGATCGACGTACCAGACGTCCAGCCGGAAGCGCTCCTCCCACGATATGGCGTTGCGGCCGTTGACCTGGGCCCAGCCGGTGAGGCCGGGTCGCACCTCGTGGCGGCGGGCCTGTTCGGGCGTGTAGCGGTCCAGGTATTCCATCAGCAGGGGACGCGGCCCCACCAGACTCATGTCCCCCCGCAAGACGTTGAACAGCTCGGGCAGCTCGTCGAGCGAGGTGGCCCGCAGGCGGCGCCCGAAGGCGGTGAGGCGCTCGCCGTCGGGCAGCGGGCGGCCCCCCGCGCCCGTGGCCTCGCGCATGGTGCGGAACTTGTACAGGGTGAAGGGTCGGCCGTGCAGGCCGGGACGCCGCTGCCGGAAGAGGACGGGCGGGCCCAGGTGGCGGCGCACGAGCAGCGCCACGGCGGCCAGGACCGGGGAGAGCACGATCAGCCCCAGGGCCGAGCCCACGAGGTCGAACCCGCGCTTGAGCCGGGCCCTCATGCCAGCTCGAAGGCCCGCAACATCTGGGCATTGACGAGGTGCACGTCGTAGCGTGCGCGCACGAGGTCGAGGCTGGCCTGTCCCATCCGCCCGGCGAGCGCGGGGTCCTCCAGGAAGCGCGCCATCGCCCCCGCGAGCGCCGCCGCGTCGCCGGGGGGCACCAGGAAGCCGTTGACGCCCTCCACCACGGTCTCGCGGCAGCCTGGCGTGTCGGAGGTGATGATCGCCCGGCCGGTCGCCATCGCCTCCAGGACGGTGCGCGGCACCCCCTCGCCGTACGCCGACGGGAGCACGAACACGTGGCACCCCGCCAGGTGCGGGCGTACGTCGGCGGCTTCCCCGAGGTACTCCACGGCGCCCTCGGCTCGCCAGGCGTCGAGGGTGGCGCGGCCGATCCCCGAGGGGTTGGTGTCGAGCGGCCCCACCAGCACGAAGCGCGCCCGGTGCCTCCCCGCGAGCCGCCGGGCCGCCTCGACGTACTCGGGCACCCCCTTCGCCCGCAGGAGCCGCGCCACGAGCAGGAACGTCACGTCCCCCCCGGGCAGCGGGGCGGCGCGGTAGTGCGCGAGGTCCACCCCCGAGCCGTCCACCAGCCGGGCGCGTCCCGGGGCCACCACGCGGGCCGAGGTGAACAGGGCGCGGTCGTCGCGGTTCTGGAAGATGGTGGCCCGGTTGAGCCGCAGCGCCCCGCCGTACAGCCCCAGGATCAGCCGCCTGAGCAGCCGGGGGCGCCGACCCGGCGCGGTAAAGGCGTAGCCGAGGCCGGTCACCATCGAGTAGACGCGGCGCACCCCCGCCGCCCGCGCGGCGAAGGACCCGAAGATCACCGGCTTGACCGTGTAGGCGAACACGAGGTCGGGGCGCTCCTGCCGGATCACCCGGTAGAGCCCCGCCGCCCCGCGCAGGTCCTGCCAGGGGTTGAGCCCGTTGCGCCGGAAGGGCACGGCGCGGTAGCGCACCCCCAGCCGCGCCAGCCCGTCCGCCGTGGCCGCGTCGCGCTCGGGCGCCACCGCCACGACCTCGTGGCCGCGCGCCACCAGCGTCCGCAGCAGGGGGCCCCGGAAGTTGAGGAGGGAGGGGGCGTACCCCGCGATCACCAGCACCTTCTCGGGGCCGCTCATGGCGCCCGGCCCCCCGCCAGCGCGGGCACCCCGTAGAACTCGCGGTACCACTCGACGAAGCGGCCGATCCCGACCGCCAGCGGCGTGGCGGGCTGGACCCCGAGGTCGCGCACGAGGTGCTCCACGTCGGCGAAGGTGGCGGGCACGTCGCCGGGCTGCATGGGGAGGAGCCGCAGGCTCGCGCGCAGGCCAAGCGCGCGCTCCAGGGTGGCGATCAGGTCGGTCAGCTCGACGGGCTGATGGTTGCCCACGTTGTACAGGCGGTAGGGCGCCCGGCTGGTGGCGGGGTCCGGGTGCTCGCCCGACCACGCGGGGTCCGGCGCGGCGGGCCGGCGGGCGACCCGCGCGACCCCCTCCACCACGTCGTCGATGTAGGTGAAGTCCCGGCGCATCCGCCCGTGGTTGTACACGTCGATGGGCTCGTCCGCCAGGATCGCGCGGGTGAACTTGAACAGCGCCATGTCGGGACGCCCCCAGGGCCCGTACACCGTGAAAAAGCGCAGGCCGGTCGTGGGCAGGCCGTAGAGGTGGCTGTAGGCGTGCGCCATCAGCTCGTTCGCCCGCTTGGTGGCGGCGTACAGGCTCAGCGGATGATCGGCCGGGTCCCCCACCGAGTACGGCATCCGGGTGTTCGCCCCGTACACCGAACTCGACGAGGCATACACGAGGTGCTCCACCCCGGCGTGGCGGCAGCCCTCCAGCACGTTGAGAAACCCGGTGAGGTTGCTGTCCGCGTACGCGTGCGGGTGCTCGACCGAGTGCCGCACGCCCGCCTGCGCGGCGAGATGCACCACCACGGCGGGGCGCTCGGCCCCGAACAGCTCGGCCATCCCCCGCCGGTCCTCCAGGTCGAGGCGCACCTCCAGGAAGTTCGGGAACGCCCTGAGGAGATGCAGCCGCGCCTCCTTGAGGGCCACCGCGTAGTCGGGGTTGAGGTTGTCGAGCCCGATCACCTCGTCGCCGCCCTCCAGGCAGCGCCGGGCGAGGTGCGAGCCGATGAAGCCCGCCGAGCCGGTGATCAGCATCTTCATGGAGACCTCCAGGCGAGGGAGACGCGGGGCGCGGGCCGGGCGGGGTCAGGCATCGTGCTCCCGCAGCCACAGCTCCAGCGTCAGCAGGGCGTAGACCACCGCCGACCAGTGGCGGTCGGCCATCACCCGACGGGCGAGCAGGGCGTCCACGAACGCGGGGTCGAGCCACCCGCGCACCCGCGCGTCCGGGGCGCCGAGCGTGTCGTGCAGCAGCGGGCGCAGGTCCTCGCGCAGCCAGCGCTCGACCGGAATCTCGAAGCCGCGCTTGGCCCCGCGCACCACCTCGTCAGGCAGCCGCCCCCGGTAGGCGTCGCGCAAGACGGCCTTGGGGGTGGCGCCCCGCACCCGGTACCCCCCCGGCAGGCGGGCCGCGTACTCGGCGACCCGGTGGTCGAGGAGGGGCGAGCGCGCCTCCAGCGAGTGCGCCATCGTGGCGATGTCCATCTTCACGAGCAGGTCGGAGAGCAGGTTGAGGCGCACGTCGGCGTCGAGCTGGCGGTCGAGGGGGGGCAGCCGGGGGTCGAGCAGCGACTCGATGCGGTCCTCGGTGGGCAGGCCGGGGGCGCGGCGCCACAGAGAGCGCTTGTCGGCCTCCTGCAACAGGTCGTTCGTCCAGGTCAGGTACCGCGCGCCGGGAGGTTGCCCCAGGCCCCGCGCGAACCGGGCGCCGAAGCCCCTCGCCGAGCGGCGTCCGGCGCCCCGGCCCAGCACCCGCGCCGCCGCCCCCACGGCCCACCCCGGCAGCAGCTCGAAGGGCGCGGCCCGGCGCGCGGCGACGTAGCGGCGGTAGCCGCCGAAGGCCTCGTCCCCGCCGTCCCCGTTGAGCACCACCGTCACGTGCTCGCGGGCCAGCCGGGCGATCTCCAGGCTGGGAATCGCGCTCGCGTCGGCAAACGGCTGGTCGTAGTGCCGCACGAGCCGCTGGAGGCCGTCGAGCGAGGACACCTCCAGCGGCAGGACCCGGTGGCGCACCCCCAGGTGGCGGGCCGTGCGCCGGGCCACGGGGGACTCGTCGAACTGCGGGTCGTCCACCGCGACCGTAAAGGTCTCGAGCTCCGCGCCTAGGACCCGGGCCGCCTCATAGGCCACGACCGCGCTGTCCACACCGCCCGACAAGAAGACGCCCAGCGGCACGTCCGAGCGCAGGCGCAGCCGCACCGCCTCGGCCACGAGGTCGCGCACCCGCGCCTGCGCCCGCGCGTAGCTGGCCCGGTCTTTGGGCAGGTACTCCAGATTCCAGTAGGTCCGCACCTCGTGGCCGTCCTCGCCGATGGAGGCCCAGCTTCCCGGGGGCAGGGCGTACACCCCGCGGTAGATCGTGGACGGCTGCGGCACGACGCCCAGCGACAGGTAGTCGTAGACGGCCTGCTCGTTCAGGGTCAGCTCTTCGCCGCAGGCGCGCGCCAGCACCCGCAGCGCCTTGAGTTCGGAGGCGAACAGCCAGCCGCCCGACGCCGCGCGCATGTAGTAGAGCGGCTTTTTCCCGAAGCGGTCGCGCGCGAGCAGCAGCCGGTGGGTGCGCGCGTCGTGCAGGGCGAAGGCGAACATGCCCCGCAGCTCGTGGACGAGCTCGACCCCCCGTTCCTCGTAGAGGTGGACGAGCACCTCGGTGTCCGAGGTCGTGCGGAAGTGGTGGTGGCGGGCCCGGAGCCCGGCGGCCAGCTCCCGGTAGTTGTAGATCTCGCCGTTGAAGACCACGGCGACGCTGCGGTCCTCGTTGTAGATGGGCTGCTGGCCGCCCTCGAGGTCGATGACCGACAGCCGCCGCATTCCCAGCACGACGTGCGGCTGCCGGTAGAGCCCCTCCCCGTCCGGGCCGCGGTGGCGCAGGGCGTTCAGGGCGAGACAGACCGGACGGTCCGCCAGGGGCGACTCCGCCGTTCTGGGCTGCCAGACTCCGGCGACGCCGCACATCTCAGCCCCCCACGACGCGGCGCATCAGCCCCGCCACCGCCTGCGCCTGGGCCTCCAGGCTGTAGTGGTCCAGAACACGCGCCCGGGCCCGGCCACCCAGGCTCGCGCGCAGCCCGGGGTCGCGGATCAGTTGCGCGAGCCGCGCGCGAAACTGCTCGTCGCTTGCCGCCAAAAACCCCGTCACCCCGTCCACCACCACGTCGCGGTTGGCCCCCAGGTCGGTGGCGACGCTGGGAATGCCGAGCGCGCCGTACTCGATCAGCTTGAACGCACACTTGCCCCGGACGTAGGCGTCGTCGAGCAGGGGCATCAGGCCGATGTCCACTCCCCTGAGCGCCCCGATGTAGGAGTCGAGGCCCCACGCGGCGAACCGGCCCCCGGCCTCCTCCACCGCAGGCCGCACGTCCGGCGAGGCGATCACGAGGAGGTCGGCGCCGTTCTCCCGGCAGGTCTCGGCGATTCCGGGCAGCACGGGCAGCAGGTAATGCCGGAAGGAGGCGCCCGTCCCGATCCAGCCCACCACGGGCCTCGCCGGGGCGGGGTGGGCCACGGGCCGGTAGACCAGCGGATCGACCACCGTGGGCACGACCACCGCCTCGGTGCGCGCCGACACGCACCGGACGTAGGCCGCCAGGTAGGAATTGCCCACGGTCGCCGCGTCGCAGTGCCTGAGCAACCCGTCGATGGAGTACTCGGTGAACACGGCGTCGTCCATGTCGAAGATGAGTTTGGGGCCCGCGCGGACCGCCACCCCGTCGAAGACCCGGTGCAGCGCGGGCGCGCACTGCCGGTGAATCCACACCGCGTCGTGCCCGCGCGCGCCCAGCAGGTCCGCCACCCGGCGCAGCGCGCGCCCCAGCAGGCGGGCGAGCATGGGCGGGTCGAGGACCCGGCGGTGCATCCAGCGGAAGTACATGGCCCTCGTCATGAACGGGCGGATGTCCAGGGCGATGCCCTCTTTCCGGAGCGGCCCCTCGAAGTTGTAGACCCGGTAGCGCGAGCTGGGGCCCTCCAGGGGATAGGGGGTGATCGCCAGAATCTTCATCTCTTCGCTCTCCTCGGCGTCTCAGACACCTTCTCGAAGGGGCGACCCGGCCCGCTTCCCCGGCCGTCCCCACCAGACCCCCAGCAAGACGGCCAGCGAGCACAGGGCGTAGGACAGGGCGATCCAGGGCACCACGAGTCCCGGCGACCCCAGCAGCAGCGTGGAGGCGAGCAGGGCGCAGAAAGCCAGAACGATCAGCACCTGGAAGGCGAAGGGGGCCTGCCGCCCCGCCGTCACCTGCTCGAGGCGGGCGACCCCCAGCAAGAAGGTGGCGGGCAGCATCCACTCCACGTAGCGCGAAGCCCCCGCGTAGGTCTCCCCGTACAGCAGCACGATGGCGGGCCTGCACAGCGCGACCATGACGAGGCCCAGCAGCGCGAGCGCGGCGTACAGGGGCGCCCTGCGGCCCAGCGGACGCTGGATGACGACCGCCGACAGCGCGGCGAACACCTGGAAGTAGATGGTGGTGAAGGTGTTCGAGATGGCGTACAGCCCGGCGTTCGCCCCACCCAGCAGCACCCGGATCAGGGGCAGTTCCAGGCAAAACGTCAGGACGGTCTCGGGCAGGGCGACGGTCGTGTACGCCCGGCTCTCGCGCCACACGCCGCGCGCGCCCGCGGGCCCGGCCTCACCCGGGGGCAGCAGGGGCCGCACCCGGCTCAGGCTCAGGCCGCACGCCAGCGTGACGGTGAGCAGCCACGCCCCGTAGAAATAGAGGGAGCGGTGGGTGGCGTAGGCGGCCAGGAAGAGGGCCAGTTGCACGAGCGCCTGACCGAGGTTGATCACGAACAGCTCGCGCAACCGGCCCAGGTGGATGAGGTAGGCCGTGTTCACCTTGAGCACCGCGACGACCACCGCCGCGAGGAAGGTGGGCAGGAGGTAGACGGCGGGCAGACGGCAAAACACCAGAAACCCCCACATCAGGGGCAGCAGCGTCGCGCAGCCCAGCAGGAGCGCGCGGTGGTAGGCGGCCCGGCCGAAGAGGCTGAACCCGTGTTTTTGCACGAGCTGCTCGAAGCCGAGGGCACCGAAGCGGCTGAAAAGCTGCCCGGCGAGCAGCAGGAGGGCCAGGGTGCCCCGCTCCTCCAGGGCGAGCGCCCGTGCCGAGCACACGCCCACGGCCACCCCCACGAGCGTGACGGCGTAGCCCTGCAAGATCAGCCCCGCGGCCCGCCCCACGGCGGGGCCATCCTCACCGGCCCTTCCCCGGCCCGGCCACACGCTCACGGCGCCGGGGATCCCGACACCTGCGGCGAGCGCTCCTCGCGCAGCCACGCCGCGAGGCGCGTCACGCCCTCCGCGAAGGGGGTGTGGGGGGCGTAGCCCAGCAGGTCGCGCGCGCGGGAGAGGTCGGCCCAGGTCTGCGGCACGTCCCCGGCCTGCTCGGGCAGCCGCTCCAGCCGGGCGCGGGTGCCCAGGACGTCCTCCAGGGTGGCGATCATCTCGCTGAGGCGGACCGGCGAGCCGCCTCCCAGGTTGATCACCTCGAACAGGCGGCCCTCGTACGCCAGGGCCCCCAGCACCCCGTCCACGACATCGGTGACGAAGGCGTAGTCGCGGCGGCTGTGGCCGTCTCCGAACACGGGAATCGGCCAGCCCGCGAGCATCCGGCGCGCGAACCGGTGAATGGCGAGGTCCGGGCGCTGGCGCGGGCCGTACACGGTGAACAGGCGCAGCGCCACGAAGCGCAGCCCGTAGAGGTGCGCGTAGACGTGCCCGAGCAGCTCCCCGCTCAGCTTGCTCGCCGCGTAGGGACTCAGGGGCCCGCGCACCGCCTCGCTCTCACGCCACGGGAGGTTGGGGCACCCCCCGTACACCCCGCCCGACGAGGCGAACACGAAGTGCGGCACCCCCCGCTGGCGGGCGAATTCGAGCAGGCTCTGGGTGCCGAGCACGTTCACGTCCTGGTAGGCGCGGGCCCGGTCCACCGAGGAGCGCCCGCCCACCAGCGCCGCGAGGTGCACGATGGCGTCGATGGGCTCAGGCTCCAGCCGGGTGAGCAGCGCGGGCTCCTCGCGGACGTCGAGCCTCTCCAGCCGGTACCCGGGGTGCCGGGCGTGGGCCGCCACGTTGCGGGTCTTGACCGCCGGGTCGTAGGTGGCGTCGAAGTTGTCCACGGCGGTCACGGCCCAGCCCTCGCGCAGCAGCCGGTCCACGACGTGGCTGCCGACAAAACCCGCCGCGCCGGTCACCAGCGCGTGGGGCGCGAGCTTCACCGCCCCACCCCGATGTGGAGCAGCCCGGCCGCGCGCAGGGCGGCCGCCGGCAGGGCGTTGCGACCGTCCATCACGACCGGCTGGCGCATCCGGCGGGCCACCTCCGCCCAGTCGAGTTCGAGGTACTCGGGCCAGGGCGTCGCCAGCACGAGCGCGTCCACCCCGTCGAGCGACTCGTACCACTCCACGTCGAGCTCCGGGTGGGCCGCCCGCGCCTGATCGAGGGCCACCGGGTCGTGCGCCCGCACATACGCGCCGCGCTGCACGAGCCGCGTCACGATGTCCAGGCCGGGCGAGTCGCGGACATCGTTCGTGTGCGGCTTGAAACTCAGGCCCAGCACGGCCACGTGGCGCCCGCGCAACACCTTGAGCACCTCCTGAAGCCGCTCGAGCACGTGTTCGCGCTGCCGGGTGTTGACGGCGCACGCCGCCTGCACGATGGGCAGGGAATAGTCGTACTCCGCCGCGACGGCTTGCAGGGCGCGCATGTCCTTGGGAAAACAGCTTCCGCCCCACCCGATGCCCGCTTGCAGGAACTGCGGCCCGATGCGGGCGTCGAGGCCCATGCCGCGGGCCACCTCGTCCACATCGGCCCCGACCCGCTGGCACAGCCCCGCCATCTCGTTGATGAAGCTGATCTTGGTGGCGAGGTAGGCGTTGGCGGCGTATTTGATCATCTCGGCGCTCGTGGGGTCGGTGACCATCAGGGGCGGCGGCGTGAAGCCCCTGGGTCTGGGCAGGAGCGGCGGCGGCTCGAAGGTCTGGTCGAGCAGCGGGCGGTACAGCTCCCGCAGGCATTCGACGGCCTGCGGGTCCTCGGACCCCACCACGATGCGGTCGGGATAGAGCGTGTCGTGCAGCGCCCGGCCCTCCCGCAGGAATTCGGGATTGGAGGCGTACCGCACCCGGGCCTCGACCCCCCGCTGGCGCAGGCCGCGCGCGATCACGGCCTCGACCCGGCGACTCGTCCCGATGGGCACCGTGGACTTCACGACGACCACGTACTCGCGGCCTCCGCGCAGCCCGAGCGCGATCTCCGCCGCCGCCGCCTCCACGAACGCCGTCTCGGCCTCGCCGTTCGCCCGGGCCGGGGTGCCCACCGCGATCACGATCAGATCGGCCTCTCCCACCGCCCCCACCAGGTCCACCGAGTAGGTCGTGACGGCCTGGGTCCGGGCGAGCATCTCCGTCAGCCCGTGCTCGTAGATGGGGCTGTGCCCCGCCCGCAACTCCGCCACCCGCCCCGCGTCGCGGTCGACCAGCGTCACCGCGTGCCCCAGGTACGCCAGCACCGCCCCCGTGTTCAGCCCCACGTACCCCGCCCCCACGATGGTGACGCGCTGCGCCGCCCCCGGTGGCCGGACCGCGCGCTCGGCACCGGACTGGGAGGAGAGGATGGGAGGCTGTGCGTCGGGCGGATGCGGCATGAAACACTCCTGAACGCGATGAGGGCCCGCGCGGCGGAGCCGGGGCGACGAGGCGGGATCGGGGCAGCCAAGCTACACTAGATCGCCCGACGTTAATAACTCGTTAACGCACCGGGTGGCCTTCCCGGCGCGGCGTCGGGCGGTCGGGGGAGGGGCGCAACACGTCCGGCCCCCGGGGCGGGCGGAGGCCCACGAGCCCCGTTCAATGTTAGGCAACTCTCTTTTCGTCCTCCTGTCAGGCTCAATAACGACCCTCACCGGAGGTGCCCATGGGCCGAACGGAGTCCATCCTGATCGCCGTGTTGTCACTCGTCCTCAGCCTGGCCCTTCTGTTCGCGGGTCAGCTTCGCGCCTGGGTCATGGGCCCCGCCGCGCCGGTCGAGTCCGTGGACACCGGGGTGATCTCAGCCCCGGCCGCCCCGCCCAGGCCCCGCCCGGTGCCCCCCGTCCCCACCCGGCTTCCCCCTCCCCCGGCCCGTTCACCCGACGTGACGGCCCCCTCCGCCAACCGGGTGATCCCGGACGCGGGGCCGCTGGAAAGGGGGCGGCGGTTGACCCGGCTGTTCTACGACGGAAACCTGGAGCAGGTCTGGGCGGCCTTCAGCCCCTCGGCGCGCGGGGAGTGGGGAGGGCTGGCCGGCTTCGAGACCTACCGGGAGAGCGGGAGGCGGGCCTACGGCGCCGAGACGGGGGTGGTGCGGGAGCGGGTCGTCCGGGAGGGCGAGTTGACCTACTACACCCGCACGGCCACCTTCGAAAAGGGGCCGCGCGGCGGCTGGACGGTGGTGTTCGGCCTGGACGCCTCGGGCAGGGTGCAGGAGTTCGGCATCGTCGCGCCCTGAGTCCTGCCGGACTTTCAAAACACGGGAAAGCGGGCCGTGACTCCATGTCACGGCCCGCGCGGTTCCTGCCGGTTACTGGTCGCGGAAGTCGTTGCCCTTCACGCCGACGAGCTGGATGTTCACGGCCGTGTTCGTGTTGACGTTGAGGGTGTGGTTCGAAAATCGCTTGATCCCGTAGACGAGCCGCCCGCTGTCGTTCGTGATCGTGGTGTCCCGGATGGTCACGTTGCGGGAGACCCCCTGGGAGAAGGCGATGCCCAGGCCGGTGCCGTTTTTCACGGTCACGTTGCTCAGGCCCACCCCGTCGTTGGAGTAGATGGTGAGGGCCTTGTACCCGACGTTGACGTCGTAGCCCACGTTGTTGAACGTGACGCCCCTGAGGTAGATGTCGCGGTTGAAGCTGCTGCTGTCGCCGTCGCCGATGGAGGCGAAGGTGCGGGAATTGGAGAAGGTCGTGTTCTCGATCACGGCGCCCTTCATCTGGGTGAAGATGAAGGGGCGGTACACGCCGTCGAACGAGGAGTTGACCACCCGCAGGTTCAGGGGCACGGTGCTCGCCGTGGGAATCTCCTTGGCGTCCCACGAGGAGTGCGTCAGCGCCAGCGCGGTCTGCCCGGGGCGGTTGTCGCCGTAGCCGCGGACATTGCTGATGGTGATGTTCTGCGAGGGCGTGGTCAGCCGGTCCTGGGGCCGCAGGAGCAGGGCGATCAGGGCGTTGGCGGCGACGTCACGGAATTCGCAGTTGTCGATGGTGATGTTGCGGACGCGGCTGAAAGCGTCGTTTTCCGGGTCGGGCTCCAGGTCGATGGCGCCCGGCATCCCGGGGCGGCCCGTCCGCAGGAACTTGGAGCCGCGAATCTCGACGTCCGTGCCGTCCACGATGGTGATCCCGTTGCGGTTGTTCTGGACCACCCCGTCGAAGACGCTGTTGAGGATCTTGACCCGCTCGTTGTGCCGCTCGGCGTAGCGCATCCCCGACCCCAGGTACAGGCCGTCCCCGACGTAGCCCTCGAAGGTCAGCTCGCTCACCACGACGTCGGACACGGCGTTGAGGTTGAGCAGGTGGATGTGCTCGTCGAAGGCCACCTTGCCCGCCTGGCCCCTCAGCTTGAACTTCTCCAGCCGGATGTTGCGCGTGTTGTCCGCCACGTTCGCCGTGCCCGTGCGGCCCGGGTTGGCGCTCAGCAGGTACGGAGCACCCACCTTTTGCAGCAGCACCGAGGAACTTCCCTCGCCCACGATGTTCTGGTTGGACCTGAGCAGGAGGTTCCCCACCAGGCAGGTGCCCGCCGGGAGATAGACGTTGTTCGCGGAGGTCAGCGCCCTTTGCACCGCCGCGCTGTCGTCGGTCACGCCGTCGCACTTCGCTCCGTACGTCTTGACGCTGGTGAACCCGGCGGGCATCGCCTGGGTCTGGACCCCGCTCGGGGCGCTGGCCGCTTCCTCGGTCGAGGTGACGGCGCTCCCGGCGGGCGGCTGGGCGGATGAGGCCGAGGGCGTCTGCCCACAGGCACACAGGGCGAGGGTAAGAGCGAGAACGCCCGACACCTTCCAGTGTAAAGCGCGGGGCGAGAGGGCCGTGAGAGGGAGCTGCGGCATGTTGAACTTCCTTGGAGTGAGAGGCGACAAACGAAACCCTCCAGTCCCGGGAGACCGGACGGAGACCGACCAACATGGGTGGGGCGCCGCTTGCTTTGCACGGCCCCTGGCGCGGCTGAAGCGCGGGATTCGCAGAACTCCAGCCGGACCTCTACGGCGCCCAGGCTACGCCATTTCGAATTCCTTTAACTATTAAATAGTCGTCATCTTAAGCGATTGCCCGAAAGTTCACGTTTGGGGGCGGCGCGGAGGACTGCATGGCCCTGGCCCGCGAAAGACGCGGCTGTGGAGCCGCCCGCGGTCGAGGGGCCGGGCCCCTGCGTCTACGGGAGCGTGGGCAGGGCTTCGACCGACCGGGACGGGGCCAGGACGTGCGGGAGCAGGTCGCGGCCCCTCCACTCGACGCGGGCAAGACACAGGCCGATGTCGACGGCGCGCACCTGCAACTCGACGGCGCGCGGGTCGGGGCGGTCGGCATCCAGCGTCAGCTCGTGCTCCATCCAGACGCCCGGGGTCACGGTGCTGCGGACGACGTGCCGCAGGCCCTGCACCTCGAAGTCGGGCTGGGCGTAGGGGCTCAGGATCAGCAGGGTCTGCGCGTCCACCCGGACCGCCAGGGGGAAGGGGACCTCGGGGGGGCCCAGTTCGGGGGCGGCGTTGAAGTGCTCCAGGCGCCAGATCAGCCGCAACCGGCCCCCGCCTCCCTCCCCGGGCAGCCGCAGGTGGACGCGCAGGGTGCGGGCGTGCCCGTAGGGGCCCCGGCGGTGGATCTGGAGCCAGCCGTGCTCGTTGGACAGCAGGAAGTCGCGGACCCGCTGCGGGGTGACGGGCGGCACGTCGGCGGGGGTGGGGGCGGGGGGCGGGGCGGCGGGCGGCGCGCTCACCTCCGCCACCTGGATGTGGCCCGACCGCTGCACATACGCCTGGTGCAGGGCGGCGGCCAGGGCCGTCTCCCCGGCACGCCGGGCGTAGAAGGCGGCGAGCCCGGGGTCCGCCTGGGCCAGGTGACGGGCGAGCCGGAGGTTTGTCTGCCGACGGGGGGCCCCGGGCAGGCGGCTCGCCAGGCAGATGCGCAGGGCCTCGCTGCGGAAGATCGCCCGGCTGTGGGCGGGGGCGAGGGGGGGCGGACGCCGCCACCCGCCCCCGATCACGACCGTCTCTCCGGGGTCGTCCTCGCGCAGCGCCCCCAGCTCGTGGGCCTCGCGCAGCAGCGCCGCCTCCTCACCCGGGGGGCTCGCGCCCAGGGCGGCCACGAGGTCCTCGTCGACGGGGCCGAGCGCCAGGCTCAACTGCTCCAGGCCGTGCCGCAGGGCCGGCGGCCACTGCTCGATCTCGGCGTTGAGGCGCCGGTGCATCTCGGGGGGCAGGTGGGGCCCGGGGCTCTCGCTCAGCAGCAGGGCGCGCAGATGCAGGGGGTTGCCCG
Source organism: Deinococcus aestuarii (assembly GCF_018863415.1). Classification (NCBI taxonomy): domain Bacteria; kingdom Thermotogati; phylum Deinococcota; class Deinococci; order Deinococcales; family Deinococcaceae; genus Deinococcus; species Deinococcus aestuarii. The sequence continues at coordinate 239,793 of NZ_JAHKSN010000003.1, forward strand.
CGCTGCCCAGCAGCAGGGTCTGGGCGAGGCGGCCCGCCTCGTCCCGGCCGAGCCGCGGGTGGTGGGTCTGCACGGCCCCGACGACGCTGTCGAGGGTGAGCGGGCCGAAATGCACCCGCCGCAGGCGCTCGGCCGGGAGCCGGGTCAGCATCGTCCAGATCAGGGCGCCGTGGTGTCGGGGGTGGCTGGTGGTGAGGACCACGAGCACGGGGGCGGGGCCGGTCGCCAGCAGTTGCAAGAACCCGGCGAGGTCGGGCGTCTCGGCTCCCGTGTTCTCGAAACACAAGATCAGCGGCGGGCGCACCGTGCGCAGGGCGTACGCCACGCTCGCCGCGTCCTCCTCGACGGACTGGGGGCTGAGCAGCGTCCGGGTCACCAGGGCCTCGGCCTCGGGGGTGAGGGCCGACCCGGCGGTCTGGGCGATGCTCGCCAGCGTCAGGCGCAGCGAGCGCGTGTCGCCGTACACGAGCAGCCCGCCCTCGCGCTGGGCCAGCCGCTGGAGTTCGTACGACTTGCCGCTGCCCACCGCCCCGCTGAGCACCAGCACCTGCGGTCCGTGGCGCGCCGCGTGCAGGGCGGCTTGCAGGGCCGCCGCCTCCTGCCGCTTGAAGTGCGGCTCCCCCGGCACCAGGGGAAGGGGCGGGGGGTCGGGTGCGGGGAAGGCCTCGTGCCCGAGGGCCGTGAGCCGGGCGTTGATGCGCGCGCACACGCCCTGACGCCCCGCGCGGGCGTGGGCCAGGTACACCTGCTCGAGCGTGTGGAGCATCCGGGTGTCGAGCACCTGCCGCTGCTCGTCGAGCCAACTGCGGAAATGCAGGCTGCCCAGGTCGTCGAGCCCGCTGAGCGGCACCCCGCGCAGGGCCGCCAGCCACTCCTCGAGCTCCGGCCCGTCCAGGCGGCCCGAGGCGCCCGCCTCCCAGAAGTCCAGGTCCGTCCGGGCCTGCGCGAGCGACAGCAGCCGCTGGCCCTGCGGAAAGCCGGGCAGGCCGCTCGCCCGGATGCGGTTGAGTTCGACCCGCAGGTTGAGCCGGGCGTCGGGATGGTCCCACAGCAGGTCCGCGAGATGGTCGCGGTGATGCGGCTAGCGTTCCAGCGTCAGGTAGGTCAGGAGCGCGACGGCTTTCGCCGAGAGTCGGACGGGTTGCTCGCCGTGTTTCACGTACGTGTGCCCCATCACGTGGACGGTCAGCATGGTGAACCTCGGAGGGGAAAAAGAGCTTTTTCTTACTGTAACAGGGAATCTCTCATGTCAGGGACACCCGGTGCTCACCGGGCGGCGGGCGCACCTCCCCGGAACGCGGGGAAGTCGCGCTCTGCCCGTTCGCCGGGGGCCGCGCGGGTCGGTCCTGCCCCCACCGAACGCACCCGGCCGGACGGTCGAGTGCGGGCTCCCTGCGCCCGACTCCGGGCCAAGGGGGACGCTATTAACGAGTTATTAACGTTGGGCGATCTAGGGTGGCCTGGCCGCCCGACCCCGCCTCGCCGTCCCGGCTCCGCCGCGCGGGCCCTCGTCGCGCCCAGGAGTCCTGCCATGCCGCATCCGCCCGACGCACAGCCTGCCGCCGCCTGTCCCGGCCCCGGGGGCGGGGAGGGTGGGGGCGAACACAGCCTTCTGGCGCGCACGGTCTGGCCGGGTACCCGGGCGACACGCCAGCGCGGGGCCCACCGCACCTCCGGAAGGCGCCAGCGGGCGGCCCGGATGAGCTGCGGGGGGTGCCGGAGAGGAGGGAGGAGCTGAGGTGCCCACCGTCGTCATCAAGTTTCTGATCGACCTGCTGATCTTCGCCGTCGCCCCGGTGGTGGCGTATCTCGTCCGCTTCGACTTCGGGCGCGGGGGGTACGTGTACGACGCGGGAATTTACGCCCTGCTCACGCTGCCCCTGAAGGCGGCGGTCCTGGGGCTCTTTCGTCAGCACCGCCTGATCTGGCGCTACGTCGGCTTCGAGGACCTGTGGTCCCTGGTGCGTCCGGTGGGCGTGTACGTGGTCGGCGCCCTGCTGCTGACGGTCTGGCTGCGTTCCTGGCTGGTGGTGCCGTGGTCGGTGCCGCCCGTGGAGGGGCTGCTGGCTTTTTTGCTGATGTGCGGGGCGCGGCTCGTCGCCCGCGGGCGGCTCGACCGGCGCCAGCCGCCGCAGGCCGGGCAGACCCCGCGCCGGGCGCTGATCGTGGGTGCGGGCATCGTGGGGCGCGTCGTGGCGGGCGAACTGCTGCGCCACCCGCGCGAGCAACTGACCCTGGTCGGCTTTCTGGACGACGATCCCTCCAAGCGGGGCAAGAGTCTGCTCGGCGTGTCGGTGCTGGGGTCGTACCCACACCTGGCGCAGGTGGTCCGGGAACGGGGGGTCAACCTGCTCGTGATCGCGATGCCCTCGGCGGGGGGCCGGGTGATCCGCCGCTACTTCGACCGGGCGCAGGAGATCGGGCTGGAGGCGCGCATCGTGCCCGGGATGAACGAACTCGTCGGCGGCCAGGTGACGGTCAACCAGTTGCGGGAGGTCCGCATCGAGGACCTGCTGCGGCGCCCGCCCATCCGGCTCGACGACGACCTGATCCGCAGCTACCTGGAGGACAAGGCCGTTCTGGTCACGGGTGCGGGCGGCTCCATCGGCTCGGAGATCGTGCGGCAGGTCGTGCGCTTCCGGCCCCGGCACGTGCTGCTGCTGGGCCGGGGCGAGAACAGCATCTTCGTCATCGAGCAGGAGCTCAGGCGCACCTGGCCCGCGATCAAGACCACCGCCCTGATCGCCGACGTCCGGCACCTGGAGCGGCTCGAGGGGGTGTTCCGGCAACACCGCCCCGACGTCGTGTTTCACGCCGCCGCCCACAAGCATGTCCCCCTGATGGAGGCGGCCCCCTGCGAGGCGGTGGGCAACAACGTGTTCGGCACCTGCAACGTGGCCGAGCTGTGCCTGAGATACGACGTGGCGTGCCTGGTCAACGTCTCGACGGACAAGGCCGTCAACCCGTCTTCCGTGATGGGCGCCACCAAACGGGTCGCCGAGATGGTGGTGGCCGACGCGAGCCGCCGGGCCGGGCCGCACCAGACCTTTGTCTCGGTGCGCTTCGGAAACGTGCTGGGCAGCCGCGGCAGCGTCGTGCTGACGTTCTTGCAGCAGGTGCGCTCGGGCGGTCCGGTCACGGTCACCCACCCGGACATGACCCGCTACTTCATGACCATCCCCGAGGCCGCCCGGCTGGTGTTGCAATCGGGCGGCATGGCCCACAACGGTCAGGTGTGCCTGCTCAACATGGGGCAGCCGGTGCGGGTGGTGGACCTGGCGCAAGACATCATCCGGCTCTCGGGCGCCCAGGACGTCGACATCGTGTTCTCGGGCGTGCGGCCCGGCGAGAAGCTCCACGAGGAACTGTTCGCCTCAGCGGAGCAGACGGAGGTGACCACCCACGGCGACGTGTTCACCGTGCGCTCGGAACAGCCCGAACCGCAGATCCTCGGCCGGCTCCTGCAAGACCTCGGGGACGCGGCCCGGGGCAGCCTCGACGACGAGGTGTACCGGCTGCTGCGGGCCACCATCGCCCAAAACGAGTTGAAGCCCAAAGAGCCGTATGCCCAGAGCCTGAGCGGGGCGCTGTGACGCCCCTTTCCGAGAAACCGGGGGTCATGTGAGGATGAGAACGGAACCCGCGACGGCGGGGGGTGCCCATGACGCGTGAGACGGCCCTGCCCGAAGAGGTGGACCTGCGGGAGATGTTGACGGTCTTGCGCCGCGCGGCGCTGCTGATCGTGCTCGCCACGCTGCCGGTGGCCCTGAGCGCGTACGTGGCGACGAGTCGGCTGCCGACCCTCTACGCCTCCACGGCCGCGCTGATGACCGTCGACCGCAGCACGGGCCGCTTCCCGGACGCCGCCCTGGACAACACGCTGACCTCGGCGCCCGCGCTCCCGCCGGGGGCCCTGGCGGGCGCCCTGCGCAGCCCGGGGGTGGTCGAGGACATCATCGGCCGTCTGGGGTCTGCCGGGCAGGGCGCCCCGCTCGTGCGGGCGGTCGCGGCGGACCTGCGCAGTGAACTCGCCCAGGGACGGTTCGTGCGGCTGGCCCTGAAGTCCCCCGACCCGGACGCGCCGGGGGGCGTGTACGAACTGCGGGCCCAGGCCGAGACGCCGGGGGCGGCCCGCGCCCTCGCGTCGGCGGGCACCGGGGCGCTGCTGGCCTGGGACCAGGCCCGGTCGCAGCGGGATGTCGACCGGGCGCAGACGATCTTGCGCCGCCAGTTTCAGGACCTCACCCGGCTGCTGGCGGCGGGCGCGGGGGACGCCTCCGAACAGGCCCGGCTGAGGCAGGCGCGCGCCGAGGTCTGGCAGGCCCTGACGCGGGTGGACAGCCTCGACGCCGTGGTCGGTGGCACCCTCGCCGTCGTGACGCCCCCCGTGGCCCCCCTCGCGCCCGTCTCCCCCAAACCCCTGCGGACCGCCCTGCTGGCGGGGCTGCTGATGGCCTTGCTGACGGGCGGCCTGGCGCTGCTCGGGCAGCTCCTGCGCCCGGTGGTGTACGGCCCGCCCGACCTGGCGCGGCTCGGCCTGCCGGTGCTGGGGCAACTGCCCCGCGTGCGGCCGGCCCGGCCCGGCGGGAGCCTCCTGACGGGCGGGCCCGGCGACCCGTGGGCCCGGGCGCTGGGCTTCCTGGGCCTGAACCTCCTGGCGGCGCGGCACGGCGGGCGCGTCGTCGTCCTCGTCTCGGGCGTCACCCCGGGGGTCGGGGCGAGCAGCGTCACGGCGGGGCTCGCCGGAAGCCTGGGCCGCCGGGGGTACCGGGTGCTCGTGGTCGAGGCGGACCTGGAGCGGCCCTCGCCGCTCGCCCTCGGGACGGCCGCTCCGGAGGAGGGTACGCTCGCCGGGCAGGCGGTTCCGGGCCAGACACGGCGGGTCGCGCCGAACGTCGACCTGCTGTCCGGGGCGGATGTGGCGGCGCGGCTGGAGCGCTCCGGCCCGCCCGGCGGCCTGCCCGGCGAGCCCGGCCTCAGCGGCCTGCTCGACGTGTGGGGCGAGGCCTACGACGTGGTGCTCGTGGACACGCCGCCGCTCACCCGGCAACCGGAGATCGCCGCCCTCGCCGCCGGGGGCGACGGGGTGCTGCTCGTGGTCGAGGCGGGCCGCACCCGGCGGGCGGCGGTGGTGCAGGCCGCGCAGACGGCGACGTTGGCGGGCGGAAGTGTCATTGGCCTCGTGCTCAACCGGTGCGGCGCCCCCCGGAGGGACCGGCTCCCCGGGCCGCCGCCCGCCCCCCGGCCCACCCACGAACCAGGCCACCGCCGGGGGGTCCGGGCCACCGAGGTGGTCGATGCCGACTGAGCGCCCCGCCCCCCCGTACCCCTCCCGCAGGGGGCCGGGACAGCGGGAGCCCTGAGGTGCGGGCCGCCTCGCCCCCGGGGGGCCAGTCGGGGGGCCGGGCGCCCGCCGGAGGTGTGGTTCCCGGCGGGCGTCCGGGAGAACCCCCGACGCCGCTGCTGTTGCCGTTTTTGCTCTATTTCTCCCTCATTCTCCTCCTGCCCGTCTCGGCGAACCTCACCAAGGCCGTCCTGGCGGCCGTCGTGGCGGTCGCTGCGGCGCTGCTGATCGTGCGGCGGGGGCTTCACCTCAGCCGCTCCACCCTGGCGGTCTTCACCCTGATGCAGTGCACCGGGCTGCTGTGGATTTTGTACGGCGCCTTCGGGAATACCCCGGGCTGGGTCTTCTCGCTGATGGTCTACGTGATCTGGCCGGCGTTCTACCTGATCACGTTCACCCAGTTCGTCAGCTCGCGCCGGGTCTACGGGGTCGTCCGGAACCTGATGATCCTGGGGCTGGGGCTGATCGGGCTGTTCACCCTGTATTTCGTTCTCTACAACTTCGGGGTGGTGCCGGCGACGCCGCTGCTCAAGTTGCAGTTCGGCCAGGGCATCGCAAAACACAGCGGGTACACGGCCCTGCGGCTCTACTCGATTTCCACGATGATCTTCCTGATTCCGTACGGGGTGGCGAAACTGCTCTACCCCTCGCCGGGCACGGGCCGGGGACGGTTCTGGCTCACGGCCCTGGCGGTGGGGCTCGGGAGCTGCGCCGTGCTGTTCACCGGACGGCGGGCGGCGCTCCTCACCGTGGGCCTTTCGGTGTTCATCGCGCTGGTGTTCGGCCAGTTCTCACCGCGTCCCCTGCGCTCGGGAGCCTGGCGGCGGGTAGCGGCGTGCCTCGCGGCGCTCGTGCTGCTCGGGGCGGTCTCGGCCGGCCTGCCGGCCTCCTCGCGCTTCTCGGCCCTCACCCTGGCGACCCAGGTTCAAAGGAGCCTGTTCGACCCGGGCCAGACCGCCGACGACGTTGTTCGCTTCGAGCAGGCCAACTCGCTGATCGACGGCTGGGTGCGCCGCCCACTCGTCGGTGCCGGGCTGGGGGCCTCCTCAGGCTACGTGCGCTCCGAGCGCACCTGGAACTACGAGCTGCAATATCACCTGCACCTCTTTCAGATGGGGGTGCTGGGCGTCTTTCTCTACAGCCTGGGCTTCGCCTGGATCTACCGCAATGGGCTCAACCTCGTTCGGCTCGGCGGCGACCCGGGTTCGGAGATGATCGCGCTGCTCACCGGCCTGACCTGCTTTCTCCTCGCCAACGCGACGAATCCCTACCTCCAGGCCTACGGCAACCTCTGGACGGTCTTTCTGCCCGTGGCCGTGATCAACCTGATGAAGCTCGAGCAGACCCCCGCCGCCTGGCCTTGACCCCGGGCCGGTAAGCGGCGGGATGCCCGTCCGGACCGAGGGAGGGGGACTCGCGGACGAGCGGCGACCGGTGCGGGCAGGAAAACCTGCGCTCCGGGCCAGGGTTCCGCCCGGATAAAGACCGGGCGCTGTAAGAAATCTGGGTGCGGGCCCTGCCTAGGGTGAGGCGTGACCGCTCGCCCCGCCGCGCCCCCCGGACTCAGCGCCGAAGAGACCGCCTGGCGTCAGAACCTGCTGCTCACGCTGCCTCTCGCCGGGCTGGCGGTCGCGGCGGGGATCTGGCTGGAGGCGCGGGCGCCGCAGTCCGTGGCCTTTGACCGGGTGGGCTACCCGGTGCTGGCCGCGCTGCTGCTGGGGCTGACCGGGTGGCTGCGGGCCCGGCCGACGGCCCTGCGCGCGGTTGTGCTCGCCTCGGTGGGTGCGGCAGGGGCGTTTTTCGGCCTGCGCCTCGCGTACCTGCTGCACTTCACGCACGGGGCCGAGACCCTGCGCGAACTCACCGAGGCGTACGGGTGGGTGCCCGTCATGTACGTCGTGACGTACCTCGTGCCGGAGAGTCAGGGCCGCGCGGCCCGCCGCCTGGCGGTGGCCTGCCTGCTGTGGATGCTGCTCGTGGGTGCCGCCTTCTCGGCGACGCACGCGGGCGAGCGGGCCGCCTTCCCGGTGATCTCCGCGCTCGTGCAGCTCGCGTGCAGCAACCTGGCGGTGCTCATCCTCACCCGTTCGCTCGCCGAGCGGTTGCAGGGCCGCGCCCGCGAGCACGAGCGGCTGGCGAGCACCGATGTCCCCACCGGGCGGTTCAACCGCCGGGGCTGGTCGGCGGCCTTTGAAAAGGTGCTGCGGGACCGCGACCAGACGCAGGTGCAGGCGCAGGTGCAGGCGTACGCCGTACTGTTCATCGACCTCGACGGCTTCAAGCGGGTGAACGACACGCGCGGCCACGAGGTCGGCGACGCGCTGCTGCGGCAGGCCGGGGAGCGGCTGCACCTCCTGGCCGCCGGGGGCGCCGCCGCGCGGCTGGGCGGGGACGAGTTCGCCCTGTTCGCGCCCGTGGAAGGCACCTGGCAGGCCGAGGCCCTTGCGGAGCGGGTGCGGGGCGCCCTCCAGGCCCCGTACGAGATCGGCGCCTTCACCGAACTCGTGACCGCCTCGGTGGGGGTGAGCGTCGCCCCCCACGACGGCGCCGACCCAGAGACGCTGCTGCGCACGGCCGACCTCGCCATGTACCGCGCCAAGCGGACGGGCAAGAACGCCGTGCGCCGCTACGCGAGCGTGCTCGGGGAGGCCGAATCGCGCCGTGCCCGGCTGGAGCGCGACATCCAGCACGCCGCCGAGCGCGGGGAGCTGACCCTGCACTACCAGCCCCTCTTCGAGCTGCGCGCCCGCCGGGCGGTGAAGGTGGAGGCCCTGCTGCGCTGGGCACACCCCTCCCTGGGAGCGGTCAGCCCCACCGAGTTCATCCCCCTCGCGGAGGCCACGGGCCTGATCCGGCCGCTCGGCGAGTGGGCGCTGAGGCAGGCCTGCGCGGACGCCCGGCACCTCCCGGACGCCCTCGTCGTCGCGGTGAACGTCTCGCCCGTGCAACTGGAGGACGGCGACTTTCCGGAGCTGGTCCAGGCGGTCTTGCGCGAGTCGGGGCTGGCGCCCGGGCGGCTGGAACTCGAACTTACCGAGACGGCCGTCATGCGCGACGTGGACCGCGCCCGGCACGCGCTGGGGCAACTGCGCGCCCTGGGGGTGCGGGTGGCCCTCGACGACTTCGGCACCGGGCACACCTCGCTCTCCTCGCTGCGGGACCTGCCGCTCGACACCGTCAAGATCGACCGCTCCTTCGTGGCGGACCTGCGCGGCGGCCAGGCACAGCCCTTCGCCCGGACGCTCCTCGGCGCGCTCCTTCAGGTCGCCGACCTCCTCGACCTCGAGGTCGTCGCGGAGGGACTGGAGGACGACGCGCAGTTGCAGGCCCTCCACGCCCTGGGCTGCCACGTCGGGCAGGGCTACCTGCTCGGGCGGCCCGCCCCGCTGGGCGACGTGCTCGCCACCCCCTGGGGCCAGGGGCGTCGGGAGCCGGAGGACGTGGGCGCGGTCGTCGCCTGACCTCGCGCACGGCCGCCAGACCGTCACGCGGTCCTCACATTCCGCAGCGCCGGGAGACCGGGCTGGTACAACGGGGAGCATGTGCGCCCTCCCCCTCCAGACCGCCCTCCCCGCCGCGCGGGAGGCGACCCGGACCTTCCTGAACGCGCTCTCCCCCGCCGGGCGGGTGGTCGTCTTCTGCCACTTCGACGCGGACGGGCTCTCGGCGGGGGCCCTCTTCGGCCGGGCCCTGCCCCGGCTGGGGTTTCAGGACGTGCGGGTGGTGCCCTCGGGGCGCGGGGAATCCGCCTTCTCGGAGGGGGCGCGGGCCCGCCTCGCCGCGCTCGGCCCGGCGGCCCTCGTCGTCACGGACCTGGGGGTCAACGGGCGGGGCGTGCTGCCGGACGTGCCGACCCTGTACGTGGACCACCACCAGCCGGGCGGGATGCCGGGCGGGAACGTCACCGTCGTGAGCGGCTACCCCTGGGACCCCATCCCCGCCAGCGCGTGGCTCGCGCACGACCTCCTCTCGCCGCTGACCGACATTGAGGACCTCGGGTGGATCGGGGCGGTCGGGACGATCGGCGACCTCGGGGACGGGGCGCCCTGGGACCTCCTGCCTGCCATCAAGAAGCGCTACACCGCCAAGTGGCTCAAGGAGGCCGTCGCGCTCGTGAACGCGGCCCGGCGGGCGAGTGCCTTCGACATCGACACGCCGCTGAAGCTGCTGCTCACCGCCGACGGCCCGAAGGACCTCGCCACCGACGACGAGCACGGGGCCGACCGGCTGCGTGCCTACCGGGCGGAGGTGGGCGCCGAACTCGCCGTCGCCCGCCGCGCGGCCCCGACGTTCAGCGCCACCGGGCCCTACGCCCTCGTCCGGCTGCACTCGGGGGCGCAGATTCACCCGCTGATCGCGCAGCAGTGGCGCGGTCGCCTGCCCGGCCACGCGGTGATCGCGGCCAACACGGGCTACCTGCCGGGCACGGTCGCCTTCTCGATGCGGACCGCCCGCGCCGACCTGAACCTCCCGGCCATCCTCCAGGCCATCGACGTGGGGGATACGGCGGAAAGCTACGGCCACGGGCACGACCAGGCCTCGGGGGGCCAGCTTCCACCGTCCGCCTTCGACCGCGTGCTCGACGCCCTGGGGTTTGGCGCCGTCGCGCGGGAGTGAGCGCGGGGGCCGAAATTGTCGGCGGGCACCCAGCATGAGCCCGGCGACAAGGAAATTCGTCCAAAGTGAACTAACTCTCACATTTGGGACTTTTAGGCTGCTTTTCATGAGGGAGAAGACCCTTTCCCCCTCAGACCCGATACGCCGGACCCACACGCACCACCCACTGCAAGGAGGTTGGAGGATGACGTACCTGACCCGCCACACGCTGCTGACGGCCGCACTGCTTCTGGGCATCGCCACGGCCCAGACGGACACGACGGCCACGCCCGCCCAGACGCCTGCGGCCACGTCGGCCGCCCAGGGCCTGCCCGCGCAGACGACCCTCACGCTCTCGTCCGGTGACCTCCAGCTTCCCTACCTGCAAGGCGCCACCCCCGTTCGCAGCGTCCAGACCTTCACGGGCGTCGCCGTGATCTACCAGGGCTCGGTCGCGGGTGCTCTCGACCAGTATGCCCAGGCCCTCACCTCGGGCGGCTTCACCGCCGTCTCCCCCGGCTCGGAAAGCGCCGCCACGGCGGGAACCGCAGGCACGACCGATGCGGCCGGAGCAACCGCGGGGACCACGGACGCCGCGAGCGGAACCTCGACCGACACCGGCACGGCGGGCACCACCGACACCTCGACCACGGGCACGACCGGGACGACCGATACGTCCGCAACCGGCACCGCGACCACCGATACCTCGACGACGGGGACGGCCAGCGGGGCCTCGACCACGGGGACCACGGGCACGACCGATACCTCGACGACCGGAACCGCCGCGACGGGCACGGCGACCGGAAGCACGACCACCGGGACGACGGGCACCACCGATACCTCGACCACAGGCACCGCCGCGACCGGCACCACCGGAACGACGGGCACGACCGGCACCACGGACACCTCGACGACCGGCACGGCCACCGGGACCTCGACCACGGGCACGACCGCGACGGGGACCACCGGGACGACCGGTACCACGGACACCTCGACCACGGGCACGACCACCGGGACGACGGGCACCACCGATACGGCGACGGCCGCAACCACCACGACGGACGCGGCGACCAGCACCACGGGCACGACCGACGCGACCGGGACGGCGGGCGCCACCACGACCGGAACGGATACGGCGGGCACCACGGGAACGGATACGACCGCGAGCACGAGCGGTGCGGCTTCCGTGGCGCCCACGCTGCCCGGCGAGGCCCGACTCTTCGAGCGGGACGGCCAGCGCATCCAGGTGCGGGTCTTCGAGCAAAACGGCTACACGGTCGTCCTCCTGTCGCGCCGAGGCGCCACCACCACGACCCCCTCGGGCAACTGAGGTTCGTCAGGGCTGGACGGGTTGCCTCGGCAGCTCGTCCAGTTCCTTTGGCCTGAGCCGCTGTCCGGGTTTCCGAGGAAGACTCCACCTATGAACAGCCTGTTTCTTTCCCTGGGGCCGAGCGGTGAGTGAGGTCGCCGTGTGTGCCCTGTGCGGCGCGAAAAACCGGCTCGCCACGCCGCCCGCCGGGCAGGTACCGGTCTGCAGGCGCTGTGGTCGGGCCCTGCCGTGGCTGCTCAGCGCCTCGGACGCGAGTTTCGACGCCGAGGTGCGGGCTTCCGTGCCCGTGCTCGTGGACTTCTGGGCGGCGTGGTGCGGGCCGTGCCGGGCGGTGGCCCCCGTGCTCGAAGACCTCGCGCGCGAACACGCAGGAAGACTCAAGGTCGTCAAGCTCGACGTGGACCACAATCCCGCCGTGTCGGGGCGCTACGCGGTGCGCAGCATCCCCACCCTGATGCTCTTTCGGGAGGGGCGCCCGGCCCAGACGTGGGTGGGGGCCCTGCCCAGGAAGACCCTCGACGCCCACCTCGCGCCGTACCTGGGGTGAACCCCGCCTCCCCCGCCGGGTCAGCCCTTCCCCGCCTCGCACACCGCGTTCTCCCCGGTGGGGGGAACCGTGATCGCGCAGGTGCGGGGCGGCTCCGGCGCACGCAGTTCGCCCCGGGGGTCCTGGGGGGCCCCGTCCAGCAGGACCCAGCCGTCGCGGTCGGCGCGCCACGTCCGGCCGCCCACCACGAGGAGCGCCCCGCCCGCGGGCTCGCCGGGGGCCCAGAAGACGCGGACCCAGCGCGACACCGTGAAGTTCGCGCGCCAGTCGAGCACCGCGAGGCCGTTGCCCGCCAGCGCGAGGGTCGCGGCGTCCTCGCCGACCGTGATGTTGAAGGGCAAGGCGTCCACGTCCACGCTGACGTTCACCGCCGTCTCGCCGTCGCGGCCGAAGGCCACCGCGTCGCCCGCCGCGTCGGTCCGCACCGTGCCCGCGCCCGTCCGCAGGGTCAGGCCGGGCACGCCGGTGCGGATCAAGACCCCCCGCCGGGCCGCCTCCGGCACGACGAGCGCCCCCTGCCCCGTGAGGAGCACGCTGCCCGAGACCCGCGCCGCCACGCTGCCGCCCGTCCCCGCCGCCACCTCGATGCGGGCGGGGGCGTCGCGGCTGTAGCCCAGCGTGACCTCGTTCTGGTTCGCCTGCGCCCACGCCACCTGTCCGGGCGTGAGCTGGTAGCGGGCGCCCACGCCGAACTCGGCCCCCGCCCCCAGCCCGGCGGACGCACTCACGTCGAGGGCCGAACTGGGCTTCCAGCCGAGGGTGGCCCCCGCCCGCCAGCGGCCCGACTCGTAGCCGATCCGCCCCCCCAGGGTCACGTTCCTCGTGAGGGGCGCACTCGCGCTCAGGTTGCCGCCGAGGGTCCCGCCGCGCGCGTCGTAGGCGAGGCTGGTGCCGAAGGTCCACGCGGGCGTGAAGTACAGCGCGCTGAGGTTGACGCGGGGGTGCAGGGGGCCAGGCAGCGGCACGCTCAGCCCCGCGCCGAGCGACCACGCCCCGAACGCGCGGGCGTAGGAGACCTCGAAGGCGCCGCCCAGGGCCCCCTCTCCCGAGCGGGTCACGCTCGCCCCGACCCCCAGGGCGCCGCCCGCCAGGGTCGTCGCGCCGCCCGCGCGCAGGCTCAGCTCTCCCCCACCCTTCCAGTCCCCGCTGCCCGTCACCGTCCAGGTGGGCGTCACCGCGACCGTGCCGAGGAAGGCCGCGCTCGGGCGCCCGCCCTCCACCCCGGCGCGGGCCCGCACCTGGAACTCCCCGGCCCGCTGCGCTCCCGGCCCGGTGCCGAAGGGGACGTTCACGACCCGGCGGCCCGAGGCGTCGTCGATAAAAACGTTCAGGACCCCGAACGATTGCACCCTCGGCAGGTTGCGGATCGTGACCCGGCCGGGATTGGCGTCGAACTCGCTGAGGATGGTGTCGTTGAGAAACACCGTCACGCGCGACGTGAGGGGCAGGTCGAGGTCGAGGGGCGGCAGCACCGCCACCTCGCCCGAGCGCCCCTCCACCTGCACCCCCTTGAAGTCGGTGGTCACCAGGGCGCCGCTCGCCTCGGGCAGGGCCGAGTTCCACCCCGCGCGGACCACCCACGCCTCGTTCACCTGCCACGCGACCCCCGCGCGCACCCTCACCCCGAAGGCGCCGCCCTCGCCGCCCACGCCCACGGCGGCCCGCGCCTCCCAGGCGCCCTGCGCGTACCCGCCCTCCAGCACCGCGCCGTAGGAGATATCCCCCGTGCGCCAGTTGGCGCGCACGTCCACGGCCGAGCCCACGCTCGCCAGGGCCCGCGTCTGCACCGGGGCCGCGCGCTGAGGTCCGCCCGCGTCCACCTGCCCGGACGTGAGCAGCCGCGCGGCGGGCGAGATCACGAGCTGCTGCTCGGCCCCGTCGTAGGTGACGTTGAGGTCCTCGCGCAGCCGCACGAAGTCCCCGTCGGGGCACGTCACGTTCCCGGAGGCGTACCCGCGCTCGCTCTCGCGCAGGGCGCCGGGCTCCACCAGCCACCCGCCGGACGCCCGGCGCACGGCGAAGCTGCCCCGGCCCTCGCTGCCGACCCGCACCTCTAATAGTTCGGGCGGGGCGGCGCACTCCACCTGCGGCCCGGCCGGGGTGGGAGCCGCTGGGGCTGCCGGGGCCGCCTGCTGGGCCTGCGCCCCGCCCCCCACGGCGAGCAGCAGGCCCAGCAGCAGGGTGCGCTCAGCGTGGGGGAACAGCAACACGCGCGGCGACTTCCTGGTCGCTGGCGTCGCGGTAGGTGACGCTCAGCTCGCCCGCCCAGTCGCCCCAGCCGGGCAGCGGCAGCTCGAAGGTGCCCCCCGCGAGCACCGCCTTGCTCTCCACCCGCACCGTGCGCTCGCCCGCGCGGACGATCAGGTCACGGTAGGTCAGGTGCCGCGTGCCGTCGTTGGTGACCAGCAGGGAGAGGTCGTTGCCGCTGCGCCTGACCCCGTACCCGACCTTCGGCGCCGCCGAGGGAAAGGCGATGTACACGGGCAGGCTGAGGTTGAGGAGCACGGTCACGTTCGTCCCCGAGCCTTCCGCCGCCGCCGTCTGCGCCGGGGGGGCCTGCCGGATGAACACGCGGTAGGTCAGCTCGCGGTCACCGGGCTTGCGGCGCACGCCGACGCGGATCACCTGCTTGCCGTTCGGCGCCAGGGTGAAGCTCGCGGGATTGACGAGCACGTCCGAGGTCGGCGTCAGCACGTCCTGGCCGCCCTCGGAGGTCCACTCGAAGACCTCCACGCTGAAGGACATGGGCAGGCGGTCGAGGTTCGTGAAGGTCGTCTGGGTGGTCAGGCTCCGCTCGGGGTTCACGTCGAGCACCACCGGCAGGACGCTGAAGCGCTGCGCTCCCGCCCCCGGCAGCGCGAGGGCGAGCAGCGCGGTGGCGAGGAGGTGAGGCAGGCGGAGGGGCAGGCGGATTCGGGGCATGGTTCCTCGTGGGTCGGGGGCGGGACGGGTCCCGGCGGGAGGGCGGGTCGGGATCGAGCGAAACCTCGCTCCGGCGGGCGCAAAGGAATTCTCTTGTTGGAGGGGAAGGCTTCGGGGGCGGCGGCTCAGGGCACCGTCAGCTCGACGAGCCGCACGTCGAAGGCGTTCGAGTACGTCCCGCCGCGCACGCCCCACTGGCCCTGGGGCAGCCGCAGGTTGAAGGCCACCCGGCGCGAGCCGCGTAGCCCGGTCAGGCTGGCGGCCGGAAGCGGAAGGACCTGAAAGCGCAGCCGCCCGTTCGCACCGCTGAGTTCTCCCCAGACGTTGCCCTGCACGTCGGCGCTGCCGCCGAGGACCAGGCCGTAGCGGGTCGTGTCGTCGTCGCAGGTCACGTCGACGGTCACCGTGCCGTACGTGTCACGGTCGGCCCGGTAGGCGGGCACGTCCGGGCGCACGCCGCTGATGGCGCACCCGGCGCTGGCGCTGGAGCCGAGCCCCAGCAGGGCGAGAACGAGAAACGGCGCGAACTTCACAGGGTCCTCCCGAAAAAAGGTGTCGGCGCTTCAGTCGTAGCGGACGATGATCGTCGCCGTGCCCCGGTACTGGCCGCCCATGACGCCCCACTGTCCGGCGTCGGCTTCCACCCGAACGTTCACGAGGTAGACATCGGGATCGTTGTCGTTGCCCGGGCGACCCGGCCCGCGACCGTTGTCGTCCACAGCCTCGGCTCCGGCCAGAACGCGGGTCAGCAGCGGGGCGCCTCCCCCACCCTGACGGTTCAGGGCCAGGGGGCTGGGCAGCGGGGCGGCGATGAACCTCGTGCCCCTATTGCACTGCACCCGGGCGACCACCGTGGTCGCGGAGGCCGACGCCCGGTTGGCGCGGTAGGTGCCGAGGTCGATGGACGCTCCCGTGACCGAGCTGGTGGCCGGGTTGACGTCCGCGCCGTTCGCCTGGAACACGCAGAGGTTCTCGACCCTGGCGTCCATACTGCTCTTCACACTTCCGGCGCTGGCCGCGCAGAGTCCGGCGAGCAGGCCGGTCAGAATGGCTTTTCGCATGTCGCTCCTAGGGAGTTGGGACCGGGCGGACGGAGAGGCATGTCCCCGCCCGCCCGGTGAGGGGGCTCAGTTGTAAGAGAGGGTGACGCTCAGGGTGCCGGTGAAGGTGCCACCCTTGACGTTCCACTGCCCGGCTTCGGCGACCAGCTTGACATCCACATTCCAGGTGTCGGGGTTGTTCTGGGTGCCCGTGGAGTAGGGAAGCGTGGTGTCCGTGATCTTCACCACGAGGTCGTCGCTGCCGTTGCTCTTGAGGTTGACCGTGGCCGGGAATTTTCTGTCCAGCGTGGTCCCGCGGTTGCAGAGCACCGTCACGATGGCGGCGTTCTCCTTCGTCGTGGCGGCGTTCGCCCGGTACTGACCCAGGTTGATGTCGGCGCCCTTGAAATTGGCGGTCGTGTTCACGTCCGACCCGCTGGTCGTCTGGTAGACGCAGAGGTTGTCGACCTTGGCGTCGACCTTGCTGTCCACGTTGCCCGCCGAGGCGGTGCCGATCAGGACGAGGGTGCCGGTCAGAACCATCAGTGCTTTCTTCATACTCTTCCCTCCCAGGGGGCAGTCCCGACACCCCATCCCTTCCCCGCTCATGTGAAGCGTGGCGCTTCCGTGAACTCGGGGCTCCCCGGATGAGGCAAAATTAAACCTGAACTGCTGGTGAATAAGATGCCTTCCGGTCACTGACGCGTCACTGACGCGCGCGGGGGGCGAAAGTAAAGGCGCGCACGCCAATCTGACGTCGGTCATTCCCCCCGGCCTGATGAGAGAAGACTGAGCGTGGCTGAAGTTGGACGGCAACTAGAGAAGCCAGTTCTCATCTGATGCCGTCATCCCGACAGCGGGCCGTCAGGAGGTCAGGGGGCCGTGCGCCTCGCCTGGGGTGGCACCCCGGCGAGGTACGCCTCCCAGTCGTCCGGCAGGGGCTCGTCCAGCTCCGCGAAACGGGCGCGGGCGGCGGCGTAGACCTCGCGGGCGGTGCGGATCCGGTCCAGGCGGCGCAGGGTCTCCAGGGTGAAGTGCAGGTGCCCGTGGTTGTAGGGGTCGCCGCGAAGCAGGAACCCCAGGATCCGGACGGCGAGGTCGGGGTCGCGCGCGGCGTGGCGGTCGAGGTCCTCCCGCAGTTGGCGGTCGAGGCGCTCGCGCACGCCGGGCGAGCTGCCCTCCCCGACGTCTTCGAGGTACGCGCCGCGCCACAGCCGCAGGTCGTGGGTCTGGAGGTACTCCTCGACGTCGGAGGCCACGTCGCCCAGCGCGTAGCCCTGCGCGGTGCGCGCGACCGCCCCCGGGCCGAGGGTGCGGCGGACCCGGCGGACGAGCTGCTGGAGGGCGTTCACGGCCTGGGTGTCGTCCTGGCCGGGGTAGAGCAGGTCGAGGAGGTCGTGCTGCGTGGCGCCCGCGTGGCCCGCGAGCCGCGCTTCCAGCAGCAGGGCGAGGAGGGTCTGCCCGCGCCGGGCGGAAAAGGGCTGGCGGCCCCGCCCCGTCTCCAGGGCGAAGGGCCCGAGGACCAACAGGCGCGTCGCGGGGGCCGTCGCCGGGGGCGCATCGGTGACCTCCGCGTCCGGAAAGAGCCTGCGGGCCACCCGGACGGCGTGACCGTGCTCCCCGGGGGAACCCAGCCTCTCCCGGGCGCGGGCGGCGTTCCCCCGCACCGCGTCGAGTTCCAGGGCGTACCGCTCGGCCCAGCCCGGCAGGCCCAGGCGGGCGAGGTGGCCCACGCCGAGGTCCAGCCAGCGTTCGGCGTCCCCGGAGCGGCCCAGCCGCACGTGGGCCACCCCCAGCGCCACCTCCGCGAGGGCGACGCCGCGCTCCTGGCCGGGGGGCTGGGCGAGCCGGATCGCGCCCTGGGCCAGGGCCAGGGCGCGGCGGGGGTCCCCGTGGCGGGCGTGGGCGTGCGCGGCGATCAGGGCGTGCCAGGCGTCCCGGACGGGGTTCTCGCCGTCCTCGGCCCGGGACAGGAGCTGCCCGGCGTAGGCGAGGCTGAGCCCGGCGGCGCGCGGGATGCCCGTGACCCAGCCCCATTCCGCATACAGGAAGGCGAGGTGGGCGCGGCAGGTCTCGCGCAGCCCCTCGCCCCGCTCGGCGAGGTCCGCCGCCGCGAGCCCGTCCTGCAACGCCTCCTCGGCGGCCTCGTACTCGCCGCCCTCCAGCAGCGGGACGGCCCGGGACGCGCGGGCCCGCGCGTGCAGGAAGCCGTTCGCGAGGCTCTCGGCCACCCGCGCGGCCTCGTCGGCGTCGGCGAGGGCCGGGCGCGGGTCCACCTGGCCCCAGCGCAGCCGGGCCCGCAGCAAGAGCGCCTCGGCCAGCTCCCGGCCGGGCCCGGATGGGCGCAGCCGGGCCAGCGCCTCGTCCGTCCGTTCGAGCGCGGCGGCGGACTCACCCCGTCCCTCGTGCGCGAGGGCCCGCACCAGCAGCGCGGCGGGCTCCTGGGCGGCCCCCGCCCCCGGGGGCGGCAGCAGGGACAAAGCCCCTTCCACCCGGCCCAGGTTCACGAGGGCCCAGGCGGCGCACACGCGCAGGGCGGGGTGCCTGCGGGTCCGGGGCGGGGCCGCCCGCCACTCCCGGAGCACCTCCCCGAAGTCGCCCGAGGCGGCGAACGCGAGGGCGCGCAGGTGCGCCCGCATCTCCCCCGCTCCCCCGGGCAGCGTGCCGATCACCTCCAGCGCCTGCTCCACGTGGTTCTGGGCGATGAGGAGTTCCGCCAGCAGGGGGCCCGCCTCCGGGTGGTCCGGCGCCCCCGTGTGGGCGTCTCGCGCGAGCCGCAGGGCCTCCCGGGGGTCGCCGGGGCGCAGGCCCCGGGCCGCCTCCAGCGCGGCCTCCACGCGCGCCCGCCCGGTCAGCAGGGGCACGCTCCTCGCCGTGTAGGCCGAGGCGCCCCGGTCGTCCCCCCGCCCGCGGGCGTGGCAGGCCGCGCGGGTGAGCAGGTCGAGGGCCTCGGCGGGGGGAAGCGGATGGGCCTCCAGAAGCTGCGCGGCGACCTCCGGGCGGTCCCGCAGCACCTCCGCCGCCCGGCGCACGAGCGCCAGGAGTTCGTCCGGGGGCAGCCGCCGCAGGATCACGAGCGTGTACAGGGGATGCACGACCCTCCCCCCGCGCACCAGCCCGCCGAGGGCGAGGTCGCGCAGCGCGGCCTCCCAGGCGGACGGGGCCAGCCCCGCGCAGCGGGCCACCTCGTCCCCGGTCGCGGCGGCGGGCAGGACGGCCAGGGCCCGCAGGGCGCGGGTGGCCTCCGGCGAGAGGGCGGCGCGCGTGAGCGCGTGTTCGATCCGGGACACCAGGTTCTGCGGCACGGTGCCGGGCGGCGGGGCGCTCCACGCCGGGCGGGGGCCGTCGCTTCTCAGAAAGCCCCGCCGCGCGAGGAGGAGGGCATACTCCAGCGCGAAGAGGGGGTTGCCCCCCGCCCGGGCCTCGATCCACTGGGCGGCGGCCTCCGGCACGGCGACGTGGTGTCCGGCGACGAGGGCCCGCACCTCCGCGCGGGAGAGCGGCGGCACCTCGAAGGTCTCGAAGGGGGGCGCGGGCTCCAGCGAGGTGGCGAGCAGCGCCACGCCGGAGGACCGCCGCACCCCGCTCGCCAGGAGGGTCCAGAGCGTGCGGCGGGGGGCGGCCGCCCCGTGCAGGTCCTCCACCAGAACGATCAGGGGCGCGGCGGTCGTGAGCGCGGCGGTCAGGGCCAGGGGCAGCTCGTCCCCCGCCAGCGCCTCGCGCCGCGCCAGCCGCTCCAGCGCCGTCCGCACCCAGCGCGGCGCCGCCCCGTGGAGCAGCGCCTGCGCCAGCTCGGCCAGGGGCTGGTCGGCCCGCACGACCACGCCGCGAACGGGGGCCGCCTGGAGCAGCGCCCGCGCCGCGTGGGTCTTGCCCGTCCCCACCGGGCCGACCAGCGCCGCCGCGAGCCCCGGACCCCCCGAGGCCAGGCGGGCGAGCCGGGCCGACAGCTCGTCCGGCGACCCGGGATTCCCCCCCTCCCCCACACTTTTCACCTGGGACATACTACCGTCACACGTTAGGCGCGTTGACCGTAAATGACAGGACATGGAACGTTCTCGGTGTCCGCCGCTACAGGCCGGGGGAAGGACCAGGGAAACGGACGGTTCCCAGCGCCCGATTTCATTTTGAGGCGGACCAGAGCTTCTCTCTGGCCGAAGGACCCATCTCACCCAGGGCCCCAGGATCGGGGTCCTCTCTCACCCCCGGCTCAGCCCACCTCCTGGGGGTGGGCCTGCGCGTCGTGGAGCCGCTGGTAAATTCCGCCCCGGCGGCGCAGCGACTCGTGGGTGCCCTGCTCGGCGATCCCCCCGCCGTCCACCACGACGATGCGGTCGGCGCCCCGGATGGTGGCGAGGCGGTGGGCGATCACCAGGGTCGTCCGGCCCCGGGCGAGGTCGTTCAGGGCAGCCTGGATCGCGCGCTCGGTGGCGGTGTCGAGGGCGGAGGTCGCCTCGTCGAGGATCAGGATGGGCGGGTTTTTCAGGAACATCCGGGCGATGGCGAGGCGCTGCTTCTGCCCGCCGGAGAGCCTGACGCCGCGCTCGCCGATCAGGGTGTCGAGCCCCTGCGGCAGCCCGGCGATCACGTCGTCGAGGCGGGCCCGGCGCGCGGCGTCGAGGATCTCGGCCTCGGTCGCGCCCAGCCGCCCGTACGCGATGTTCTCGCGCAGGGTGCCGCCGAAGAGGAACACGTCCTGCTGCACGATCCCGATCTGGGCCCGCAGGGACGCCAGCGTCAGGTCGCGCACGTCGTGGCCGTCCACGGTGATGCGCCCGCCCGTCGCCTCGTAGAAGCGCGGTAGCAGCGAACACAGGGTCGTCTTGCCCGCCCCCGAGGGTCCCACGAAGGCGACCGTCTCCCCCGCACGGATGGTCAGGTCGATGCCCCGCAGCACCGGGCGGCCCACCCCGTAGCCGAACGACACGTCCTCGTAGCGAATCTCGCCGCGCAGGGGGGGCGCCACGCGGGCGTGCGGCGTGTCCGCGATGTCGGGCGCGGTGTCGAGCAGCTCGGTGTAACGACGGAAGCCCGCCACGCCCTTGGGGTACGTCTCGATCACGGAGTTGATCTTCTCGATGGGCCGGAAGAAGACGTTGACGAGCAGCAGGAAGCCCACGAAGCCTCCAGCGGTGAGGTTGCCGCGCAGCACGAAGTACGCCCCGGCGACCATCACGACCATCTGGGTGAGGCGCATGGAGAGGTAGCTCAGCGACTGGGTGGCCGCCATGATGCGGTAGGCCTCCAGCTTCGTGCGGCGGTAACCGTGGTTGTCCCGCGCGAAGAGGGCCCGCTCGTGGTCCTCGTTGGCGAAAGCCTGCACCACCCGGATGCCGCCCACGTTCTCCTCGATGCGGACGTTGAAGTTGCCCACCGTGTCGTATAGCGCCCGCCAGTTCTGCGTCATGCGGCTGCCGTAGCGCCCCGTCAGCCACAGCACGAGCGGCACGATCAATGCGGTGATCAGCGCCAGCTCCCGGTGGACGCCGAACATCAGCACGAAGGCGCCGATCAATGTCATCACCGCGATGAAGAGGTCTTCGGGGCCGTGGTGCGCGACCTCGCCGATTTCCTCGAGGTCCTTGGTGAGGCGGGCGACGAGCTGCCCGGTCTTCACGTTGTCGAAGAAGCTGAAGGAGAGCTTTTGCAGGTGGTCGAAGGCCTTGCGCCGCATCTCGGTCTCGATGTTGATGCCGAGCATGTGACCCCAGTAGGTGACCACCGCCATCAGCCCGGTGTTCAGCAGGTAGATGCCCAGCAGGGCCACCGCCGCCACGGTGATGGTGCCCCACTGCCCGGTCGGGAGGAGGCGGTCCACGAACGCCTGCACCGCCAGCGGAAAGGCCAGTTCGAGCACGCCCGAGAGCACCGCGCACCCGAAGTCGATCAAAAAGAGGCGGCGGTACGGCGCGTAGTAGGCGAGAAAGCGGTGGAGCAGGGGAGTCACGGGGCGGGCCTCATCTCCCGGCAGGGTAGCGCGCCCACCCCGGCCCCGAAATCGGCCGAGTGGCGGAGGGCGGGCGGTGGCCCAGTCCCGGACTTGCGGTTTGCTTCATCCCTGCCCGTCGCCCTGCCTGCTGCCCCCAATACTGGAGCCATGGCTGACACGACCGTGAAGAAGGTGAACTCCCAGGCCTCTCCCAAGGGCAAGCTGGGCCAGAAGTATCTGGTGAACGGCAAGTCCATGTCCATGCGGCTCTGGGAGGACGAGCAACCCGGGGAGGGTGACGCCCCTCACGCCCGCCCCTATGAGACGGTCGGGTTCGTGATCTCGGGCCGCGCCGAGCTGCACATCTCGGGCTCGATGCTCCTCCTCGAACCCGGCGACTCCTGGGTGGTGCCCAGGGACGCCGAGCACCGCTACAAGATTCTCGAATCCTTTACGGCGGTCGAGGCCACCCACCCCCCCGCCGAGATGCACGGGCGGGACGAGGAGTAGCCGGACGACTCCACCTCTCCCCCATTCCTGATCCCGGCAAGGTGTCCCGGCGAATCCAAAAAGGATGCGGGCAGCGCGGGCCAATCACGGCCCCGCTGCCCGCATCCCTTTGGAAAGGCGAATCTCAGGAGTGTCTAATTGGACTCCCCCAGGAGACGCGCGAGTTCCCCGATCAGGGTCTCTGCCCGCCGCCGTTCCTTCGCCCCCAGCGCGTCGAGGCGGCGCCTGTCCCGGAGAGCGTGGGCGACGAGCGTGGCGGGGTCCTGCGGCTTATCTTTCCGGAAAGATAGAAGTCGTTCGCGGAGCTGGGCCTTGGTGGCACCGCCCAGAGCGAGGTCGAGCAGTTCCGCCTGACGCTCCCCGGGCGCGGCGGCGACGACCCCGGCGAGGCTGTAACCCAGGCCGTGTTCACGCATGGCGGTGAGGACGGGCCCGGGCCAGCGCAGCACCCGCAGCTTGTTCTTCACGAAGGAGGTCCACGCCCCGCGCCCCAGGCCGGTGAAGAGCGCTTCCACCCGCACCACGTCCTCCGGATATTCGCCCGGCCGGTTGACGAGGACGTGCAGGCGAGTGGGCACCTCCCCGGCCGGGAGACCCAGGACACGCGAGGCGAGCGCGACGATCAGGTCCACCTCGTCGATGACGTTCAGGTCCGCGCGCTGGAGGTTCTCGACGGCCGCCGCGTCCTGCGCCTCGTCGTCGCTGAGGTCGCGCACGACCACGGGCACGGTCGCCAGCCCGGCGAGCCCCGCCGCCCGCCAGCGTCGCTCGCCCGCGACGATCTCGTACCCCTGGGGGGCCGGGCGCACGAGGAGCGGCTGAAGCACCCCCCGCTCCCTTACGCTCGCCGCGAGGTCTCGCAGGGCGGCCTCGTCGAAGTGGCGCCGGGGCTGGAAGCGGCTGGGCGTCAGGCTGCCGATGGGGAGTTCGCGCGGACTCTCCTCACGGGTGTCCACCGGGGTCAGGTTCGCCACCAGGGCGCCGAGGGCCCCGCGCCGGGCGTCAGGGTCGCGTCTGGGCATGGGGCACCTCCCCGAGCACTTCGAGCAGTTCGCGCGTGACCGCCTGCACCTCTGCGACGGCGGGGTTCCTGGGGTCGTAGAGCGCGATGGGGAGGCCCTGGAGCTGCGAGTTCGGGTACACGCTGGGGCGCTCGGTCAGGGGCGTGCTCACGGGCGCGATCCCCGCCTCCCGCAGCGCCTCGACGCTCTCGCGGCTGAGGTTGGTGTTGCCCACCCGGGTCGGCACCATCAGGGCGATTCGGAGAGAAGGCACCGCGACCTGCCGGAAGGTGGCGACCATACGCGTCACGCCGGTCAGGCCCTCCAGCCCCTTGTTCCCGGCGGGCACCGGCACCACGAGGTCGTCCGCCGCGAGGACCGCCAGCGTCGAGAGCTGCCCCAGGCTGGGGGGCGGGTCGATCAGCACGAAGTCGTATTCGGCGGCGAGGTGCCGGACCGCCGTTCGCAGCCGCATCTGCCCCATCACCTGACCGGGCAGCAGCGGCTCGACCTCCGCGAGGTCCAGGCACGAGCGCACGAGGTCGAGCCCGTGGACCCGCACGGGTTCGGGCAGCCTCAACTCCTCCGCCGGGCCGAGAACCGCCGCATAGAGAGTGTCGAGCTTGGCACTCTCGCCGTCCGGCACCTCCGCCCCCAGCCAGCGGGTGAGGTTGGCCTGGGGGTCGGCGTCGATGAGCAGCACGCGGTACCCGGCGGCCCCGAGCGTGTACCCCACATTCAGGGCCGTGCTCGTCTTCGCCGCGCCGCCCGCATGGTTGAAAAACGTGATGGCACGCATTGGGCCGAGTCTAACGCACGCGCCCGGCGTCCGCTGCAGGAGTAGAGCCGAGGTGACAAAAGGGCCCATACCCGACCCCACAACAGGCTGGGAGGCCGGGGGATGGACCCCTCCTCGATCTATCTTTCCGGAAAGATAAGCCGGACCCAGCGGGAGGGGGCAAGAGCTTCACGCAGGCGGTTTGCGAGCACCAACCGTGGTCACCCCTGGCCTGGGGCGCCGCGTTCCGGCCTCTGACCAGGGGAAAACCTGAAGAGCGAAGCAGACGGACTTCCAGGCCCCGCCTCGCCCGCTAGAGTTCGCCCATGTCTGCCCCCGCCGCCGACTCCTCCAACCGGGCCGTCCTGCGGCTGCCCGAGTTTCGCTCGCTCCTGCTGGCGACCCTGTGCAGCACCCTGGCGGGCCGCGCCGTGGCCCTGACCGTGGCCTATCAGCTCTATCAACTGACGAAAAACCCTCTCACGCTCGGCCTCCTGGGGCTGGTCGAGGCGATCCCGGCGCTGAGCCTGGCCCTCTTCGGGGGCGTGGTGGCCGACCGCAACGACCGCCGCCGCATCCTGCTCCTCACGACGGGCGTCGAGGTCGGGTGCGCGTTCCTGTTCGCCGGGTACGCGGCGCTGGGGACGGGGAGCGGCGTGTGGCCCATTCTCGCCCTGATCTTCTGCCTGGGACTGGCACGCGGCTTCTCGGACCCCGCCCTTCCGGCCTTCGAGGCCCAGGTCGTGCCGCGCGATCTCCTGCTGCGGGCCTCGGCGTGGCAGGCGAGCGTGTGGCAGGTGGCGGCAATCTCGGGCCCGGCGCTCGGCGGGGTGCTGTATGCCGTGCTGGGAGCGGGGGGCGCGTACCTCTTCGCCGCCGTCCTCTTCGGGGTGGCGCTCGTCTGCGTGGCCTCTATCCGGCCCAAGCCCAGGCCCCGCTTCACTCCCGGCGAGCCCGTGTGGCAGAGCATCAAGGAGGGGCTCGCCTTCGTGTTGCGGCGGCAGGTGCTGGTGGGAAGCATGGCGCTCGACCTCTTCAGCGTGCTCTTCGGCGGGGCGGTGGCGCTGTTGCCGATCTTCGCCTCGGACATCCTCGGGGTGGGTCCGCAGGGACTGGGCATTCTGGTGGCGGCCCCCAGCGTCGGCGCGCTGGCGGTGATGCTCTACGCGACCAACCGCCCGCCGGGACGGGGCGCCGGGCGCACCCTGCTCGCCGCCGTGGCGGGCTTCGGGGTATGCATGGTCGTGTTCGGGCTCTCCCGAAACTTCGCCCTCAGCGTGGCGGCGCTCGTGCTGGCGGGCCTGTTCGACGGGATCAGCATGGTGATCCGGCGCGCCACCCTGCGGCTGAGGGCCCCCGACCACCTGCGCGGGCGGGTGAGTGCGGTCAGCAGCATGTTCGTCGGCGCGAGCAACGAACTCGGCGCCTTCGAGAGCGGCGTGGCCGCCAGCCTGCTCGGCACGGCCCGCAGCGTGTGGCTGGGCGGGGTCGTCACTCTGCTCGTGGTGGGCCTGACCGCCTACCTCGCCCCCGAGCTGCGGGCGATGAACCTCGACGATGTGCCCGAGGGGGAAGAGCGGCCCGTGGCGCTCGGCGCCGTCAGCGAGACGACCTGAGCCCCGCACCGGAGGAGATCACTCCACCTTGACGGTCCACCCCTCGGGCGCCTCCACGTCGCCGAACTGGATGCCCGTCAGCTCGTCGTAGAGGCGCCGCGTCACCGGGCCCACCTCGGTCTCGCTGTGGAAGACGTGGAAGGTCTCGCCGTGCTGAACCCCGCCGATGGGGGTGATCACGGCGGCGGTCCCGCAGGCCCCGGCCTCCGCGAAGTCGCCCAGGCGGTCGACGTAGACGTCCCGCTCCTCGACCTCCAGCCCCAGACGCTCCCTCGCCAGATACATCAGCGAGTCGCGGGTGACGCCCGGCAGGATCGAGGGCGAGCGCGGGGTGACGACCTTCCCGTCCCGCGTGATGCCGAAGAAGTTGGCCGAGCCGACCTCCTCGATCTTCGTGTGGGTCTCGGGGTCGAGGTAGATGCCGTCGGCGAAACCCTGGCCCCGCGCCTCCTGGCCGGGGAGGAGGCTCGCCGCGTAGTTGCCGCCCACCTTGGCCGCGCCCGTGCCGTTGGGGGCCGCGCGGTCGTAGCGAGAGACGACGAAGTTGGTGGGCGTCAGGCCGCCCTTGAAGTAGGGCCCCACCGGGAAGCAGAAGACCGAGAAGAGGAACTCGGGAGCGCTGGCGACCCGGACGTTGTGGCCCACGCCGATCAGGAAGGGCCGCAGGTAGAGCGCCCCGCCCGTGCCGTAGGGCGGGAGGTAGCCCAGATTGGCCCGCACGACCTGACGGCAGGCGTCGATAAAGGTTTCGGTGGGAACGGGCGGCATGAGCAGCCGGGCGGAGCTGCGGTGCATCCGCGCCGCGTTGCGGTCCGGGCGGAAGAGGTTGACCGAGCCGTCGCGGCAGCGGTAGGCCTTGAGCCCCTCGAAGCACTGCTGGCCGTAATGCAGCGCGCTCGACGCCTCGCTGATGTGGAGCGTGTTGTCCCCCGTGAGCGTGCCCCCGTCCCACGCGCCGCCCCGCCAGTGGGAGAGGTAGCGCAGGTCGGTCCGAAGGTAGTCGAAACCCAGCGTCGGCCAGTCGATGTTCGGGCGGCTCATGGCTCCCCACCCTAGCGCGGAAGCGGGAGGACGGGAGAGCCTCAGACCAGCCAACTCACGAGCGTCACGGTGACGTGCCAGCCAGCGTGCGCGAGCATCGCCGTCTCCAGGTTGCGGCGCCAGTACAGCCAGCCGAAAGCCACCCCCACGACCGCGTTGAGGAGGACGGTGCGCGCCACGACGGCAGGCGTCAGCTCGGTCGCCAGCCCCGCCGCCCCGAGGTGTCCGAGGCCAAAGAGCAGGGCCGAGACGATCACCGCCCCCCACATCACCCCGGCCCCAGGAGCGCCCCGTCCCCCCCACAGGACGCGCCAGCCGAGCCACGCGAGCAAGGTCATCACCCCCCAGCGCAGCAGGAGTTCCTCCGCGAGCCCCCCGTAGAGGACGCCCGTGAGCGTTTCGAGGAGGGAGCGGGGACGGCCCAGGCTGAGGGTGGCCCCCGCCGCGCCGAGCAGGGGCCGGGTAAGGGCGTCGAGCCCCACGAGGCCGACCCCGGTCACGGCCCCCACCAGGAGCCCGGCCACCCCGTCCCCCCGGGTGAAGGGCCGGTCCGAGAGCCCGGCGACCACCGAGCGCAGCCCCACCCTGGGGGCCAGGAGGACCCCCAGCGCCACGCTCCCGAGGATCAGAACGCCGGGCTGGATCAGCGAGAGGGCCGCGAGCAGGGCGGGGGAGAGGTCGCCCGGCAGGCTCGGCAGCGGCCCCTCGCCCCGCGCGACGCGTCCGAACAGGTCGAGCAGGGTGGGGTACAGCCCGAGCAGACCGACGAGGCCCACGGCCGCGAGCCGGGCGAAGGCGGGGAGGAAGGCGGGTGCAGGTCGAGCGGTCGTCATCGAACTCCCTTCCGGGCGGGGCGGTGAAAGAGGGCGTCCCCTGAAAGCCTCCCAAGGACGCACGCCGCCCCTCCCGTGCTGTACTGGGAGGATCATGACCGAAGACAGCATCCACGACGGCGGTGTGCCCCGCCAGGCCGAGGCCTCCTCCGACTCCGGCGCCGCCGCGCTCCGGCGCTGGCTGCCCGTGGTGGCGGGCGGCATCGCCGGGGCGGTCACGGTCACGCTGCTCAACGAGGGGGTCCGGCAGATCATGCCCCACGCGCCGCGCATGGAGGTGATCGGCGAGCGGGCGCTGAGCCGGTCGCTGGACGCGGTGGGGGTGGACCCTCCCCGGGGTGAGGACCTCTACCGCTGGACCCTGCTCGGCGACCTCGCCTCGAACACCCTGTACTACGCGCTCGTGGGAGTCGGCGACCCGCGGGGCGCCTGGGGCCGGGGAGGGGCCCTCGGGCTGGCGGCGGGGCTGGGCGCCGCGCTCCTGCCGAGGCCGCTGGGGCTGGGGCACCAGCCGGGGGCACGGGCGCCGCTCACCCCGCTCCTGACGGTGGGCTGGTACCTCGCGGGCGGGCTCGCGGCGGCGGCCGCGTACCGGGGGGCGGCGGGAGCGATGGAAACCTCCGCCTGACCGTCCCGCCCGGACAGCGGGGCCGGAGGGTGGCGCCCATGCCGCTCTCCCCCCGTCCGGGCGTGGCAGGATAGCGGCCGTGTCTGTGCCGTCCGCGCGTTCGTCCGCCTCCGCCCCGCCTCACATTCCTCGCGCCCTGAGCGCGGGTCTTTTGCTCGTGGTCCTCGTCGTCGCGTTCGAGTCGATGGCGGTGGGGACCGTGTTGCCGCGCGTCGCCGACGACCTGCGTGGCCTGGCCCTCTACGGCTGGGCGTCGAGCGCTTTCCTGCTCTCCAGCCTGTTCGGGGCGGTGGTGTTCGGGACGTTCTCGGACCGCCGGGGTCCGGCGCTCGGGGCCGCGCTCTGCCTGGCGGTGTTCGCGCTCGGGCTGCTCGTCGCGGGGCTCGCGCCCTCCATGTTCGTCTTCGTGCTCGGGCGGCTCGTGCAGGGCTTCGGGGCGGGAGGGCTGGCCGCGCTTCCCTTCGCCGTGATCAGCACCCGCTTCCCGGAGGCGAGCCGCGCCCCCATGCTCGCCGCGCTCTCGGGCGCGTGGCTGCTCCCGGCCCTCGTCGGTCCCCTGATCGCCAGCCTGATCGCGGACGCGTGGTCGTGGCGGGTGGTGTTCTGGGGGCTGACTCCCGTCCTCGCCGTCGTCGCGCCGCTGTGCGTGCTGCCGCTGCGGGGAGGGGAGAGGCGGGCGCCCGCGTCTGCCGACCCGCCCCTGTTGTGGCCCGCGCTGGGGCTGACCCTGGCGGCGGGGGCGCTCGTCGAGGGGCTGCGCCGCCCGGACGCGCTGGCCGTGCCCCTGGCCGTGCTCGGCATGGGCGGCATCCTCCTCGCGTCGCGCCCGCTCTTCCCGGCGGGGATGTGGCGCCTCGCCCCCGGGCTGCCCGCGGGGCTGATGCTGCGGGGCTGGGCGGCCTTCGGGCTGCTCGGGATGAACACCTTCCTGCCGCTCGCCCTGCACGAGTTGCGCGGCCTGAGCCTCACCCAGGCGGGCTGGCTGCTGAGCGTCGGCGGCGCGACGTGGACCCTGGGCTCGTGGGCACAGGCGGCCCTGGAGCGGCGCCTCGGCCCCGCCTCCCGCCCGGCGCGCATTCGCCTGGGGATGGTGGGCGTCTGCATGGGTCTGCTCGTCACGGCCCTCGCGGTGCTGGGGCACCTGCCCCTCTGGGCCGCCTATGCGGGGTGGATCGTGGCCGACTTCGGCATGGGGGTGGGCTACAACAGCAACAGCCTGCTCGCCCTGTCGAGCGTGCGCCCCGAAGCCTCCGGGCGGCTCTCCGGCCAACTGGCGAACATCGAGGTCCTGATGACGGCGGTGGCGGCGGGGACGGCGGGCGCGCTGCTCGCGCGGGTCCAGCCGCTGGACCGGGCCTTCACGCTCGCCTTCCTGGTCACCCTGCTGGGCTCCCTCGTCACGTGGGCGGCGGCGGGGCGGCTGAGGGGGAGGGGCGGCTGAGGCCGGGGGCGGCGAGGCGCCCCTCCCGCATCGTTACACGGCCACCCATCTCCACGGCCGGGCTTCGCTAGCCTGCGGGCGTGTCCTACCTGGAGGTCAAGGAGCAGTTGGCCGCCCCCTTTCCGGCCCGGCGCGTCTCGTGGAAACCGCAGGCGCTGAGCCGGGATCGCTCGTCGGCGCTGATGGTGGCCTTCATCGACGCCCGGACGGTGATGGAGCGCCTCGACGCCGTGTGCCCGGGCGACTGGGCCTTCGACGTGAAGCTCTTCCCCGGCACGCCCCCCACCGCCCGGGGCCGCCTGACCGTCCTGGGCCTCACCCGCAGCGACGTGGGCGAGGCGGGCGAGGGGGAGGCGGGCACCCTCAAGGCGGCGGCCAGTGACGCCCTCAAGCGCTGCGCCGTCCACTTCGGCGTGGGCCGCTACCTCTACGACCTCCCCGCCGCCTGGGTCCCCTGGGACGAGGCCCGCCGCGCGCCCGTCACCCCCGTGGCGCTCCCCGACTGGGCCCTGCCCGAGGAGGAGCGGATGGTCGGCGCCTCACACGTCCTGGGCGCCCTCGACACCCTGCGCTCCGGTCTGCCCCGCGACCTCGGGCAACTGCGGGAGGTCTACCGCCACGTCAGGGCCGCCCTCGACGCAGCCGAGCGCCCCTCCTGAAGAGGGGACGGCAGATCCCCTAGCTTTGCTGTAAAACGCCGTCCAGGCGCAGGCCAAGCCTCCGACACAGTGGGGGAGTTCAAGGCCCCAGGCCTTTATGCAAAGGGGTACCGATTTACTCGGCATGTCGAAAAAGGGGCCGGAGGCTCCAAATAGGCAATCTTCCCTCCTGGTGGGCTTCTAGCCTCCTGGAGAACATGCCGAGTAAATCGGTAGTCCCCGGGCTCTAACTACCGATTTACTCGGCAAGAAGTACCGATTTACTCGGCATCTGGTGCATATTCTGCCGAGTAAATCGGTAGAACAATTCACGCCGGGGTACCGATTTACTCGGCATCTAGTACCGATTTACTCGGCATCTTTCCAAAGTTATCCACAGCCCCCTCCCGATTTACTCGGCATCTTTGGGTCGCCAACTACCGATTTACTCGGCAGAAAGTACCGATTTACTCGGAATGTGAACACTGTTCACTACCGATTTACTCGGCAGAAAGTACCGATTTACTCGGCATCTTTTTTTTGCAGATGCCGTCTGACACGCAGTTTCGCCGGGCCGGGCCGCCCGCCCTTGATGTTGATCATCAATATCTTTTAAAAGAGAACTACATCCTAAAAATCAACATCAAGGGTGCATAGGGCAGGGCGAACCGGGCCGGGCAGGGTCGGGTATAGTTTCGGGCGGAGGCCTCCCCCTTGACATCCGTGGAGAAGAAACGCAGGGTCAAGCCCACGGCGCCCGCCGACATCGACCGCTTCGATGAGGCCAACTCGGCGCGGCTGGGGCTCATCTGCGTGCAGGAGCGCATTCCGAGCGATTACACCCGCTGGGACGTCCAGTTTGTCATCGACAACCGGGACGCGCGGCTGACCTGCATCTCGCCGAGCGAGTACGGGGGCGTGCCGCACGGCCTGGACGGCGATTTCGCCACGATCCTCAACGTGATGTATCTCGAACAGGGTGCTCCCGAGGACGGCGAGGTCCACACGACGGCCTACCAGCTCCTCCAGCGGGCGGGCTTTCCCGACTCGGGCCAGTACTACGCGTCGTTGCAAGAAAGCCTCGACCGCCTCAAGGGCGCGACGTACACGGCGAGCGAGTCGTGGCGCGACCACAAGCGGCAGCGCTGGACGACCGTCAAGTTCAACATCATCGAGCAGATCATGGCCGACACGCAGGGGGACACGTCCTTCGGGAGCGGCACCAGCCTCAAGGTCCGGCTCGCCCGCCCGGTCGTGCAGAGCATCCGCGAGCGGTATCTCAAGCCGCTCGACATGACCTTCGTCCTCAGCCTCAAGCGCTCGCTGACCCGCAGCCTCTACCGGGTCCTCGACGCCCACCGCTACGACCCCCAACACCCGCAGGCCCCCGCCGAGGTCTTCCGCATCCAGCTCCAGCAGTGGGCCCGCGAGTGCAAGTTGCGCGAGACGGTGCCCGCCCGCATCAAGCGCAACCTGGAAAGCGCCCACACCGAACTGCTCGAACGCGGTTACCTGCGCTCGGTGACCTACGAGGGGACCCGCACCGACACCGTGATCGTCTACGAGTTCGGCGACCTGCCCGCCACCGCGCCCGCCCCCGAGCCCGTCATCGAGGTAATTCCCGACGCCCCCGTAATCGACGCCCTGCGCCGCTACGGGGTGGCGCACACGGTCGCCCGCAAACTCGTTCAGGACCGGGGCGAGGGGCACGTCACCGCGCGGCTGGAAAAGTTCGAGGCGATGATGGGCGCCGGGTACCGGGCCCGCAACAAGGGCGCCCTGCTCGTGGACGTGATTCGCGACGACGAGGGCAAGTACCTTGACCCCCGGGGTGCCTTGCCCGAGCCGGGACGTGTGGTCCAGGGCGCCCGCCTCAGCGAACTCGCCCGCCGCGAGGCGGAGGAGACCGAGCGCCTCACCACCGCCGTCGAGCGCGAGTTCCTGGCCCTACCCCCCGACGAGCAGGCCGCCCGCGCGGTCACGCAGGTGCGGCTCTTCGTGGGGCGCGAACTGCGCGAGGACCACCTGCGGCGCCTGCTGGTCGCCCTGCAAGCGGGTGAGCTGGAGCCCTACGGCCTGTACCGGGAGGTCATGCGCGCCGCCTCCGAACTGCGTCTCCCGGAGTTCGCCGAGCAGATCCGGGACGCCTACGGCGCCTGAGGCCGGAAGCCGAGAGCCGTACGCTGGAAGTGGATCACACCCTCAGGCCACAATGCCCCTCTTTCCTCACAGGAGCCACGAGAAGGCCCCTCGTGATCGCCAGTCGAGAATCAGTCCACCGGCCACATCAGAGGGGCCTTCACGGCCCGGACAGAGCGTTTTTGAATCTCCGGGCCCGCGAACGTCAGGGGACCGGGAGTCTTTCCGTGTGTACGACGCTGTTTCCTGATGCCACACCCACCCCGCCCCGATGGGAGCAC
Source organism: Deinococcus aestuarii (assembly GCF_018863415.1). NCBI lineage: Bacteria > Thermotogati > Deinococcota > Deinococci > Deinococcales > Deinococcaceae > Deinococcus > Deinococcus aestuarii. The sequence goes on from NZ_JAHKSN010000003.1 coordinate 272,407, forward strand.
AATGCCGGGGTGACCGAACCCCGCGAGGTGACCCTGGCTCCCGTTCACCGGTTCTACGAGATGTACGACACCCACGATCCGGGCCTGCTCGACGGCCTGCTGGCCCCGGAGTACGTCGGGGAGGTCAACGGCCGGCGTGTCGTGGGGCCGGAGGCGGCCAAAGGGGTGATCGGCGCGTTTCTCGCCGCCTTCCCCGACGTCCGGTATGGGGTGGAGGAGACCCTGGTCGAGGGCCACCGGGTCCTGACGCGCTGGCGGGCCGTCGCCACCCACCTCGGGCCCTTCGAGGGCGTGCCACTGAGCGCACGTCAGGTCACGATGACCGGCATGACGCTCTTCCACATCGCCGGGGAGCGGATCGCGGCGCTCTGGACCGTGTGGGACGTTCACGGGCTGCTCGAACAGGTGCGCCCGTAGGTCGAAAAGAGCGGGGCTGGCGGGTGGGCCAGGCGCCCCCCTCCCTGGCCGGGTTCAGAGGGGTTCCAGCCGCAGGAGCCAGTCCTCGCCGCGACCGCGTGACGGGGCCGTGAAGGTGGCCCGGCCCGGCGCGGTGACGGGGCCGATGCGTGTGGTCTGCCCGGTTCGGGGATCGAACCACGACGCTTGCAGCACAGGGCGCCCCAGGCCTTCGAGGCTCACCGTGGCCGCGCCGCCGTCGGGCAGGTACACCCACGCGTAGTCCGGGCCGCGCAGGGCCACCACGGGCCGCACGCCCGAGAAGCCCCCCTCCACCAGGCTGGCGTCGGGCCGCCGTCCCTGGGCCGGGCGCGACGCCAGCAGGGCCTTGAGGTGCTCCAACTGGCGCACCCCCGGCGCCCCCAGCGCCCGGAGCCAGGCCCGGTCCCCGTCGTACACGTCGAAGCCCCAGATCAGGCGGTGGCCGTAAGCGTGCCCCGCCGCCCCCGCGAACATGCTCCAGTACGCGACGTTGCGCACGTCCACCTCGTCGGTGAAGCCGTTTTGCCGGTCGTGGCAGACCGCGTGGTCCTCGTACACCGGCTCGGCGTTGATCACCGGCTTGATCGGTGTGCGCCCGAAAGTGCTCAACACCTGGGCGGCCTCCTGCACGTCGCGGCAGTGCCCGGTCTGCCACACATTGAAATCGAGCCAGGGCTCGTCGTGGAAGAATTCCGCCGAGGTCTTGCCCCCGCGGGGGTGGTAGGTCATCAGCGCCCGGTCACGGCCCCCGGACCCCTGCTCGATCCCGTCCGCCATCGCCCGCCAGACCGCGCGCTGCGCCTCGGTCTCCGGGTTGCGGTCCCCGCCCAGCATCCAGATGACCGGCTTGTTCCCGTACCGCTGCCCCAGGAAGGCGCCGTAACTGCGCGCCGACTCGGGCGTGAAGATGGGCTCGTCGTTCACCCAGCGCCCCCAGCTCGGCAGCAGCGTGACGTGCAGACCCAGCGAGGCGGCCTCGTCCACGACGTAATCCACGTGGTCCCAGTAGTCGTATTCGCCGGGGGACGCCGGGTTGTTCCCCGGGGTGGTCAGCGGGCGCGAGGGGTCCTTGCCCGCCAGCGGCAGGTCACCCTGGGCGTTGGGCACCGTCAGGCCGTCCATCTCGGCCAGGGCGACCGCCTGGATCACGGTGAAGCCCTGGCTCCGGCGGGTGCGGAGGTAGGTGCGGGCATCGTCGCGGTTCAGCCGGTGAAACAGCTCCCAGCCGGTGTCGGCCCAGTACAGGAAGGGCCGCCCGTCCGCGTGTTGCAGCCGCCGCCCGTCGGGCGAGACTTCCAGCCGTGCGGGAGTCGCCGGGGCAGGGGAGGCGGAAGCGGCGGGACGGGCGCCCGGGCCCTGCGCCGCCCCCGTGGTGATCAACAGGCCCAGGGCGAGGGCCGCCCACCGCCGGTTCGGAGGACGGGCGGCTTTTCCTGTCGTCAAAGTTCCAGGATTCGACATCTGCCCGAACTGTAGGGGACGAGGCTGAAGCCTTTCTGTTTGCCTCCCTCATCCGGGCCCACCCGGCGGCGGGGGAGGGGAGACTCACGCCCGCGCGGATGTGGCGACGCTTCCGCCTCCCCGTCCGGTCGGGAGTCACCCCTGTGCCCGGCAGCAGAAGACCGCCCCCACGGGAGGAGGGCGGCCGGGCAGGGGCGGGGCTTATTCCAAGAAAGCTTGGAGCTTGCGGTTGTGGCCTTCCTGGTACTTGAGCTTTCTGAGGGCCTTGTTCTCGATCTGGCGGACGCGCTCGCGGGTCACGTTGAGGTACTGCCCGACTTCCTCGAGGGTGTGCTCGCGCCCGTCGATAAAGCCGTTGCGCAGCTTCAGGACGAGGGCTTCCCGCTCGCCCAGCAGGTCGAAGGCCCGCTCCAGCGCCTCCGAGAGCAGCACCTGATTGGCGCTCTCGACCGGCGAGACGAACCGCTCGTCCGCGATGAAGTCGCCGTAAAAGGAATCGCCCTCGTCGCCGATGGGGGTCTCCAGCGAAACGGGCTCCTGGCGCACCTTCTGGGTGTCCTCGACCTTGGCGGCGTCCCAGCCGGGGCCCATCGCCTCGGCGAGTTCCTCGTTGCTGGGCTCGCGCGACAGCTCCATCTCCAGTTGCCGCGACATGCGCGAGAGCTTGTTGATCGTCTCGACCATGTGCACGGGCA